>CAIUDO010000183.1 GCA_903897935.1 uncultured Pseudomonadota bacterium | reverse complement strand
GGCACGAACGTGCTGACGACGGGGGCGTCCGACAGGATGGCGCCCGTCACGTAGTAGTCGTTGTAGCGGAGCTGCGAGAACAGCTCCCGCTCCTCCTCCGCGGCGTCAAGGAAGCCGAGCGCGGCGTCGAGCGGGCACGCCAACACGAGGTGGTCGAACTCCTCGACGTGCTCGACCCCGTCCGCGGACCGCCAGGAGGCCGTGACCTTGTCGGGGGCCCGCTCGATCGAGGTCACCACCACCTCGCGCCGCACGTCGATGCCCTTGGCGACCACGAAGCGCTCCCACAGCTCCTGAAACCCCTCGGCGAACGTCTTCGACGCGCTCACCGGCTTGCGCTGGATCACGTCGAGCGCGATGTCCATGTGCACGCGGTCGAAGAACTTGAGCGCGTACGCAGCCGGCTGGTCCATCATGTCGCCGTAGCCGTACGCGACGAACAAGTTGGCGAACATCGGGGCGAACCGGTCGAGGTGGTGGCGTTCGAGCCACTCCCCGAACGGCACGAACACCGGAGGGTTCAAGCCGGCGTAGCCGGGCTGGTCGATCCCGGTGGCGAACCGGAACGCGAGGTACGCCTTCTCACCCAGATCGATGAGGGCGTTCGCGATGAGCCCCGACGGGACCTCGGGCGGCGCGCTCCCATCGACGCTGACGATGCGCCGACCCGGCAGCTCCCGAAGGGTGAGCCCCAGCTTCTCGGCGAGCGGGCGCACCCGCTCGTAGCGGGGCGTCGTCAGGTTGGCGCCGACGTCGTACGCGACACCCTTATACGTGTAACTACGGCACTTTCCACCGACCCAGGCCTCCTTCTCCAGGACGACGCACGACACGCCGCCGCGCTGCAGCGTGTCGGCCGCGGTGAGCCCCGCCGCGCCCGCGCCTACCACCACCGCCCGCTGCGACTTCATTCGGCCCTCCAACGAGCCCGGGACAGGCTCCCCTCGATGATGCCACGCGTCAGCGCGCCGCGCTCAACCGAGTGACGGCCGCCTCGGCCTCCCGAAGCTCACGACGGCGACCGAGCGCCTTCCAGCGCAGCCACGCCCACTCCAGCGCGACCCGAGCCGTGCTGCGATCCTGGCGTTGCCACGCCACCGAAGCCGCCGCGCGCATGAGGTGCGCGTCGACGCCCGACGCGCATTGGGGTGCCTCGCGCAGGCCACGAATACACTGCTGAACGGCGTTGCCGTCACCGCGCTGAGCCGCTTGGATCGCCCCGAACGCGAGCGCAGCCGCCACCCGGTCGTCGTGGGTGAGGAACGAGAGCCGCGGGCGCGCCTCGTCGATGCGGGCACGCAACGCCTCGGCGTCGCCGCGATCGGCCGCCAGGACGACGCGGCGCAGGATCACGTCGAGCACGTCGTCGCTGCCCAACGCCGCCATGAGATCCTGAGCGCGTGCGAGCGCTGCGTCTGCGAGCTCCAGCGCTCCGCTCGCGCTCCGCAACGCGCCGACCGCGACGAGGCACTTCGCGGCGCCCGGCCCCACCCCGAACCGCTCGTACAACACGAGCGCCGCGTCGAGCTTGGCGGCCGCCGCAGGGTCACCGAGCTCGAGCGCCACCTCCGCCATCTCCCAAGCGCAATCAGCCAGATCCGGGCCGGGCTTCAGCCCCTGCGTCGCGGTCTGAAGGAGCTCGATCGCCTCGGCTGGCCTGCCGCCGAGCCGCGCGAGGCGCCCAAGCCCGACGAGCCCGCGCGAGGCGCTCGCGCCGCCCATCGCGACGAGGGCCTCCCAATCTGCGCGCGCGCCAGCGAAGTCCCCCCGCGTCGTTCGCACCTCGGCGCGCGCCGCTACGGCCCGCTTGACCACTTGCGACCACCCGAAGCGACGACCAAGCTCCAACGCGCGATCCAGGGCGTCGAGGGCGGCGCCGTCATCACCTGCCTGCGCCGAGATGCGACCGGACAGCGCCACACCGGCGCCGCGGCGCGCGTCTTGCTCGGGCAGCCGCGCGGCGTCCATCGCCTGGGTGGCCGTCTCGAGCAGCGTCGCGGCGGGGCCCGGCCCCAACGTGACCAGACGCACCTCGACCCCGAACAGCAGCGGCTCCACCGCTTCGGCGGGGCGCCCACCCGCCAGCAGGTGACGCCCCAGCCGCTCTGCGATCGCGGGATCGCTGGCGCGATCGGCCAGCATCGCCGCGCACGCGAGGTGGTACCCCGGCGCGGTGCCCCCCTCCTCGGCGCCCCGCTCCAGGCTCTCCCGGAGCATGCCATGCGCGAAGCTCCACGAACGGCGCTCACCCACCGCGAGTCGCTCCGCGCGCAGCCGCTCCAGCAGGTGGGCGCGCAGGGCGTCGTCTCCGGGGAAACGATCGCCGAAGTGCCCCTCGGGGTCGTCACAGGCGCGCTTCCACTCCGTCCACACCACCTCGCGGCCCAAGACGGCGGCGATCTCGAGGTAGCGCCGCGCGTCGGGCGGGAACTCGTCGAGGACCGCGCCCAACCGGCTCGACCACACGTGGTGGAGGTCGTCGGGTAGGCGGGTGCGGGCGCCGTCCGCGAGCGCGAACCCCTTTGGCCCGAGCTTGAGTTGCCCTCGTTGAACCCAGTCTCCGACGAGCTGCACCGCGAAGAGCGGGTTGCCGCCGGTGCGCGCCTCCACCCCCGCCGCCAGGGCCCCGTCGAGCCGAAGCAGCCCCCGCACGAGCCTGCTGTGGGCCTCGGCGGGCAGCGGGCCCAGCGGCAGATCCGTGACGTCCGGCATCTCCAACAAGCCGTCGAGGCGCTCGCGCTCCTCCGGGCGCTCGCCCAGGTCCTCGTCGCGCGCGGTGAGCACGAACAGAACAGGAAAAGATCGCTCCTCCTGCGTTTTTAGGACCTTGAGCACAAGACCCAGGCCGTGCAGCCCCCACTGCACGTCGTCGAGCCAGACCACCACCGGGCGATCCTGGGCCAGCCGGTACAACGCGTCGCGCACCGCGGTGTAGTACTCGCTCGGACGCGTCAGGCGAACGGGCTGGCTCCCGCGCGCGATGTCCGCCGCGGACGCCGGGCAGAGCAGCTCACTCAGCACGCGCACCTCGGACTCGCTCCCCCCGTGTGACCGCACGAAGCTCTCGACGCGCAGCTCGACGTCGGGGCGCCGTAGCCCTCCGGTGTGCAAGTACCCGGCGCCGAGCCGGCGCAGCGCCTCACCGGGCGGCACCCGAGGACCGAACTGCGCGCGCATGATGTTGGCCGCGCCGACCTCGTGGGCGCGCTCGCACAACCACTCGGCGAGGCTGCTCTTTCCCGTGCCCGCCGGCCCATGGATGACGACGACGCGCGCCCGCCCACGCCCCGTCGCCTGACGCAGGTTCGCCCACAACGTGTCGCGCTCCGCTTCCCGCCCGACGATGGGGAGCGCCCGCAAGCCGTACAACGCGAGCCCCGCCCCGACCAACGGCGCCGGCGCCGGCGCGACCACGCGCCGGGTCCATCGCTCTGGGATCGTGGGACGAACGGTCGAACGCAGCCCGATGGTGGCGGTGTCCCCGCGCGCAGCAGCCTGCCGCCGAACGTCGACCAACGTCTCGACGCTCGGCTCGACCACCGGCTGCTCCAGCACCAGCCGCCAGGTCTCACCCAGGTGGTCGCGCATCGCGTGGAGGGTGGTCTCGAGCTCGGACTCCGGCTCGGCGCGCTCGTATTCGTCGACGTCGCCGAGCCGCATCAAGGCGAACGCGGCGTCGGCGGCCCGCTGGAACCGCTCCTGCCACGGCTTCGCGACGAGCCGCGCGACCCACGCCGCGAAGCCGGGCGGGGTTTCGAACGCGAGATCGAGCGGGCGCGGCTCCTCTCGGAGGTGCGCGGCCACCATCGCGCGCTGGTTGGAGCGCGGGAACAGAGGTTGCCCCGTCGTGAGACGGTAGAGCGTGCCCCCGAGCGCGTACAGATCGGTCCACGGCCCGTAATCGCGCCACTCCCCTCGGATCTGCTCGGGCGCCATGTACATCGGGGTGCCGTAGACCTTGTCCTCGAAGGTCCCGGTGCGCTCGAGCCCGACGTCGGCGTAGGCGATGCCGAAGTCGGACAGCTTGAGGCCGGGCCGGCTGTCGCCGCGGGTGGCGATCAGCACGTTGCTGGGCTTCAGATCGCGGTGCACGACGCCTCGTGCGTGCGCGTGCGCGAGCGCGTCGAGCACCGCCAACAAGATCAGCTTCGTCTGGGTCCAATCGAGCGGCCCAGTGGCCGGGAGCCCTCGGGACGGGGAGATCGCCTCCCCCTGTGGCGCCGCCGAGAGCGCCGCGAGCGTGCCGCCCGAGCACAGCTCCATCGCGAGCCACGGGCTGCCCCCACACAATCGACCGCCGCTCGCCGCCTCCGCCTGGCTGTCAATCGTGCCATAATCAAGTACGGTACATATTCCTGGGTGATCGAGCCCGGCGACCGCTCGCACCTCGGCCTCGAACGGCTCGACGTAGTGTGCTTGCCGCGCCGTCTCGGCGGTGAGCACCTTCACCGCGACCGGCACCCGCTGGGAGACGTGTACGCCACGCCACACCTCGCCCATTCCGCCACGCGCAATGGGGCTGAAGATCTCGAATGGACCAACACGGATCATGCGTGGGACGGGCTCGGTGGCCGAACGGCCCCTCATCCTACCGCAGATCCGAGCCTCACGACGGCCGCTTCCATGGACGGGCCGGGCCAGAACGAAGTACGTGCGGCGCGATGTCCGACCTCGCCAGTATGGAATCCTTCCGCCTCGTGGTGCGGGAGGGCAGCTTCAGCGCCGCCGCGAGGGCGCTCGGCGTGCCGAAGTCGACGGTCAGCCGCCAGGTCGCGAGCCTCGAGGCCCGTCTCGGGGTGCGACTGCTCGTGCGCACGTCGCGCCGGACCGAGCTCACCGAGGTGGGGCAAGCCTACTACGCCGACCTCGAGGAGGCGCTCGGCGCCCTCGACCGCGCGGAGCGCAACGCGCGTGAGCGGTCCGGCGAAGCCCGCGGGTCGTTGCGGCTGTCGGCACCGATGAGCTTCGGGCAGCGGTACGTCGGCGGACTCGTGGCGTCGTACCTGGATGCCCACCCGAACGTCAGCGTCGAGGTCGTGCTCTCGGACGCGCTCACCGACCTCATCGCGGATCGGTTCGACGTCGCGCTGCGCATCCGCTCCGGCGGGCTCGACGACAGCTCGCTCGTCGCGCGGCGCATCGGATCCACCGAGCTCATCGTCTGTGCGAGCCCCGCCTACCTCGAGGCGCACGGCGTCCCAGGTTCCGCCGCGGATCTCACCGCGCACGCCTGCTTGTTGTACGCCCTCGCCCCAGACTCGGGGCGGTGGCGCATCGGCGGCGAGGTGGTGACCGTTCGTGGGCGGTTGACCGCGAACAACGGCGACCTTTTGCGGGCCGCCGCCGTCGACGGCGCGGGCATCGTCGCGTTGCCGCGCTTCATCGTCGAAGACGACGTACACGCGGGCCGGCTCGTGCCGATCCTCGAACCCGCAGCGCCGATGGCCGGCGGTATCTACCTGGTCTGGCCCAGCGGGCGCTTCTTGGAGCGTAAGACCCGGCTGTTCATCGACCACGTGATCGCGCAGTGCGGGCCGTTCGCAAACGCCGCCACCCCATGATCGTCCTGGCCGTGGTCGTCTTCTTCGCTGCCGCGCTACAGGGCAGCCTCGGCTTCGGGTTCGGACTCGTGACGATGTCGGTCCTTCCACGTTTCATGGGCATCGACGGCGCGGTGCCGCTCGTGGCGCTGCTGGGGCAGCTCATCAACGTCCTGCTGCTGGTTCAGCTCAGGAGGTCGGTCCGCTGGTCGCACCTGCGCGCTGTGCTGCTCGGCGGCTTGTTGGGAACCCCCATCGGGGTGTGGGCGCTCTCCTCGGCCAAGCCGCAGGCCCTCACCGTCGGGCTCGGCGTGACCCTGCTCGGATGGTTCGTCATCACGCAGGCGCGGGCGCTGCGTGGTGGCGCCGCGCGCGCCCCGGTCGGCGAAGCGTGGGGGGTCGTCGCGGGCGTCGCCGGCGGCGTGCTCGGCGGCGCGTTCAACACGGGCGGCCCGCCGATGGTCATGTACGCCGCGTCGCGCACCGACTGGACCCCCGACGAGACGCGCGCGCTGCTCCAGGCCTTCTTCGCCTGCACCGCGGCGGTGCAGCTGCCGTTGCTCGTCCGGAGCGGGCTGCTCGACGCCGAGGTCGCGTGGTCGGCGTTTACCGTGCTGCCCGCCGTCGTGTTCGGGCTGCTGGCCGGGCGTTGGATCGCGACGAAGCTCGACCCGAATCGGTACCGCGGCTTGCTCGCGTGGGCGATCGCTGGGCTCGGGCTGTCGTACCTCGTCGGCTAATCAGCGTCAGTCCTTGTTCTTCGCTAGATAGTCGTCGATGAGGCCCTGGATGGAGCCGAACGACTTGGCGCGGCCGTCCCAGGTCCAGTCGTCCCACTTGACCTTGGCGTTCGGATCGTCGCCGAACGTGCTGGACCCCCCGCCGCCCGCGCCGATGGTGCCCGATCCCGATCCGGTGCACAGCTCGACGTGCTCGACCTTCCCTCCGCTCGAGAAGAAGACAGGGTCACCCTTCTGCGGCGCGTTCGTGGCCGGCAGCCGGTTCTTGATGCCCGCCGCGGTGTCGTCACCCCACGCGACCAAGCCAGTGTCCTGGCGCAGCACGTACAAGACGAAGCCGGAGCAATCGAACATCGAGGGCCCGTCCGCGCCCCAGTAGTACGGGGCGCCGAGGTGGGTCTCGGCCGCCGCGAGCACCGCGTCGCGGACGTCGTCGTACGCCTCGGTCCCTTCGAACGAGCCGCCGCTCGACCCCGAGCTCGACGACCCGATCTTCTTGCTCGACGGATCATTCAGCTTGCCCGCCGTGCTCGGACCGACAACGCCGTCGACCGTGAGGCCGTTCGCGGACTGAAACGAGCGGACCGCGCCGTCGGTCAACGACCCGAACTCGCCGTCGACCGCCAGGCCGGCCCCGAAGGTGTTGAGCAGGGTCTGCAGCGACGACACCAACGATCCGGTGCTTCCTTTGCGGAGGATCGGGTTCCCGGTGACAGCGGCTCCGGTCGTGGCGGCGCTGGAGCCGGAGGTCCCCGAGCTCGACGCCCCAGAGCTGGACCCCGAGCTGTTGAGGCTGCCCGCGGTCTGAGGGCCGACGATGCCGTCGACGGTCAGGCCCATCCGAACCTGGTAGTTGATGACCGCCGCCTCCGTGAGGCGCCCGAAGTCCCCGTCGACGACCAGGCTGGCGCCGGCCGCGTTGAGCAGCTCCTGGAGCAGGCTGACGAGCGACCCCTTGGAGCCCATCCGCAGCATCGGCGAGCCGGTGAGCGCACTTCCTCCCGAGTCTTTTCGGTGGGTCTGTGCACCACCGCGCACCGCGTCGAGCGCAGGCGCCGGCCCCTCGAACCCGCGCGCCGCCCACTCGCGAAACCGCCGTCCGGCCGCGTCGGCCGCGACCTCGCCCCGGTCGCCCTCCGTGTCGAGCACGGATCCGTTGGGGTCCGTCCCGCCAAGCGCGTGTGAGGTCTCATGGGCGATCGCCTCGATGCTGTCGAGGTCCCCACCTCCAGCGTCGATGCCGGCGCCGAAGGACATGTCGGCGCCGGTCGTGTGGGCCTCAGCGCCGATCTCAGCGTTGGCAGCGACTTCTCCGAACGACGCACCGAAGCCACCGACGTCGGCCCCGAACGCGGCGCCCAGCGCTTCGTTGAGCCAGCCGTTGGAGAACGGCCCGTCGACCTCCTGCTGGGGCTGAGCCTCCTGGTCGGCGTCGGGCTGGCGAGTGACGGGCAGACGAGCGTGCACAGACATCACGACCTCCAGAGGAGATGGGTCGGGGGAGCGCAAAGGCGCTCCTTGGGCGCTTGCTATGCACACCCGATGCCAAGTGCCAGATTGAGCAAACGCCTATTAATACGCATTATGCGACATTAATGACGCACATGGCGCCGACGCGCGGCATGATAGGGCCTGCAGCATGACCTTCGACGACCTCGCGACGGGCGGCGCGACGCTCGTGATCCCTGCAGACTGGCACACGGGCCGTGGCGCCTTCGGTGGCCTCGCCGCAGGCGCGGCCCTGCGCGCCATCGCGGCGCAAGCGAGCGGCACCGCGCGGTCGTTCCAATGTACGTTCCTCGCTCCTCCCGTCGGTGCGCAGCAGATCCGCGTGGCGTCGATCCGCGCCGGCACCCAGGTCTCGTTCTGGAGCGCCGATCTGTTGGACGAGCGAGGGCGCGTGACGGTGCACGCTACGGCGACGTTCGGGGCGGCGCGGACCGCGCCCGGGTCGGCGCGGTGGGCGCCGCCGCAGGTGCCGTCGGCACCCCCGCCTCCTCTCCACCCACCCGCGCCGATCGGGCCCGGGGCGCCGCCGTTCACCCAGCACGTCCAGTTCGTCCCGTCGCTGGGAGGGCTGTTCGTTGGCACCGGCGCGGCGCGCTTCGGCGGGTGGACACGCCTGGCCGCACCGACCACGCCGGACGCCGCCCTGGTCGTCGCCCTGCTCGACGCGTGGCCGCCCGCGGCGCTCGCGGCGCAAGCAGGCCCGCCGACGCGCGGGCAAGCCGCGGCGACCGTCACCCTCGAGGTGCACTTCGTCGCGGACCCCGCCGCGCTCGGTGGCGACGGGTGGGGCTTCGTCGAGGTGGTCGGCGTCACCAACGACGACGGGTACAGCTCCCAGGACAGCAACCTGTGGAGCCGAAGCGGCGCGCTGCTCGCGCGTAGCCGCCAGCTCGTCGCCATGCTCTAGCGCGAGACGATAGGTTGGCCGCCCATGAACACCGAGTTCGCCTTCCAGTTGCCTGCTCCCCTGACGTTGCCGATCCACGAGCGCCACGCGCGGGTGCCGGTCGGCGACGTGTGGTGCGTCGGTCGAAACTACGCCGCGCACGCCCGTGAGATGGGCAGCGACCCAACCCGCGAAGCGCCTTGCTTCTTCGCCAAGGCCCGCTCGGGCGTGCTGCCCGGCGGCGGCACGCTGCGGTACCCAGCCGGCACCCGTGAGCTGCACCATGAGCTCGAGCTGGTCGTGGTGCTCGGCCGCCCGCTCGCCGGCGCCTCGGAGCGTGAGGCTGCGGCAGCGGTGTTCGGCCTCGCGGTCGGTCTGGACATGACCCGGCGGGACCTTCAGGCGTACGCGAAGGAGCGGAGCTGGCCGTGGGACGTCGCGAAGGGCGGCTTTCCCGGCTCGGCACCCGTGGGCGCGGTCGTCCCGGTCCAGGAGTTGCCGACACGCGGCGCGCTCACGCTGAGCGTCGACGGCGAGGTGCGCCAGCGGGGCGACCTCGCGGACCTCATCTGGTCCATCCCCGAGCTGCTGGCGCGCCTGAGCGAGGTGGTGACGCTCGGCGCGGGCGACCTCGTGTTCACGGGCACGCCGTCGGGCGTGGGACCGGTTCGGCCAGGCCAGCGGATGGTCGGGCAAATCGACGGGTTGCCCGACCTGCTGGTGGAAGTCGCCGCGCCGTGACGAAGTGAGGCCGCGGTGAGCTTGCCGCTGCCCGCCAACGTGGTGAATGTGGTGGGCCCGGTTGGCGCTTGGTCGCGGGCCGCATTGGAGTGGATATGGAATGGCTGAACGTCCTGGGGAAGACCCCGCCCCCCGACGAGTACCTCACGCCCGAGCAGGTCCTCCACCTGCGGAGCATCCTCGTCGAACAAGCGACGTCCTTGTTGGACGCCGGGAAGCAGGCGGTGACCGACCTGACGACGGTTCGTGAGGTCGACCCGGACGATCTCGACCTCGCGGCGACGGAGTCGTCCCGGGAGTTCTCCCTTCGCCTCGTTGACCGCGAGCGTCGGATGACCAGCAAGATCCAGCACGCGCTCGAGCGCATCGACGAAGGCACCTACGGCACCTGCGAGGTGTGCGGGGCCGCGATCATGTACCGGCGCCTCGTCGCGCGGCCGGTCGCTACGCAGTGCATCGACTGCAAGACCGAGGCCGAGCAGCTCGAGCGCCCGAAGACACGCGCCCTCTAGCAGCCTGAAGGGCATTGCTCCCGTCGCCCGCTGGCGGGTCCCGCACGAGGACGACGTCGCTCCTCGGTCACGTGCTCCAGCACGCTCCCTCCTCGCGAACGGCCCGGTCAACTACGTTGACCGGGCCTCGCCGCCCTCGCACGGGCCTCGCTCAGCGGGCTCGGTCCGTAATGCCCTT
>CAIUDO010000182.1 GCA_903897935.1 uncultured Pseudomonadota bacterium | reverse complement strand
CGCACTGCTGCGTCAACAGCACGAAGCCGCCGTGCTCGACGCGGTCCGTGGGGTGCGGGAGCGGCAGATCGACGAGGCCCAGGAGGCGCTCGCGGGGTTGAAGGAGAGCCGGCGCGGGGTCGCGCAGCGCATCTCGTACTACCAGGGCCTTGTCGACCGCGGGTGGAATCCCGAAGAGGTCAAGGCCCAGGAGCTTTCGCAACTTGCCACGCAGTCGGAGATCGCTGCGGCAGTAGCTCGCGGCATCGAGGGGGGATTCGCCGCCATCCCGCAGACGCACCTCGGGCTGGGCTTCGCGATCGAGATCGGCGGATCCCAGCCGAGCGGGGTTACGCGCGCCGCCGCCGCCGCCGCAGATGGTTTCGCATCAGGAAAACGGGGCGAAGCGAGCCATCTCAGCACGGCTGCCGCGTACAGGCGGCGCGAGGCGGACTGGGCCTTTCAGGTTCGATCGGCCGAACGGGAGCTTGCATCGATCGAGAAGCAGATCGCAGGCGCCGAGATCCGCCTCGACATCGCCCGCCAGGAGCTGCGCAACCACGACCTCCAGGTCCGCCACAGCGCGGAGGTCCGGGAGTGGATGGAGCGCAAGTTCACGAACCAGGACCTCTACGACTGGATGGTCGGCCAGCTGGCGGCGCTTAACTTCCAGACCTGGCAGGTGGCGTACGCGGCCGCCAAGAAGGCGGAGGCCTGCTACAACCATGAGCTCGGTCGGACCGACACCTTCGTCCAGGCGGTCCACTGGGACGGAACGCGCCGGGGCCTGCTCGCCGGCGAGCGGCTGGCGCACGACCTCGAACGCATGGACGTCGCCTACCTCGACCGCGATGTGCGCGAGCACGAGTTGACGCGCCATGTCTCGCTCTTCCAACACGACCCGTTCGCGGTGGAGCGGCTGAAGGCCGACGGGTTCTGCTACTTCAACCTTCCGGAAGCCCTGTTCGACCTCGATTGCGCCACCCACGCGTTCCGGCGCCTCCAGAGCGTGGCGTTGAGCGTGCCGTGCGTGTCCGGGCCGCAGGGGGCCCTGACGTTCCGGCTCACGCTGCACAGCGCGCGCATTCGGGGCGTCGGTGGGGACCTCACGTTGGACGAGGGATCTGGCCAGCCGAGCATCGTGACGAGCAGCGGCACTCAGGACTCCGGGTTGTTCCAGACCGACCTGCGTGATCCTCGGTATCTCCCGTTCGAGCGGCGCGGCGCGGTCTCCACCTGGATGCTCGAGATCGTCTCGTCCACCGACTTGAAGCAGTTCGACTGGTCGACCATCGACGACATCGTGATGAGCGTGCGCTACACCGCCCGTGAGGGTGGCCAGCACGACGCGGCCGATACGCTGTCGATCGGCGTCAACGACGTCGGGGCGGGCTTGTGGAACGGCTTCGCCCGGGTGGTCAGCGCGCGGCGCGACGCCCCCGATGCGTTGGCCGTCGCCCAAGACGAAGAGGCATTCACGCTCACCCTGACCCTGGGTGCGGACCAGATCGCACCCGCAGGCAACCGCACGCTCGAACAGCTGCTCTACGTGCCTGTTCCGAAGGTGGAGGTGGAAGTCTCTGCCTCCGCCACCGTGAACGGGCAGGCGCTGACGGCGTTCTCGGAGGGGTTCCTCCGCTACGCGGTGGCGGGGTCCCTACCGTCCGTGCCCGGTGACCACGTAGTCACCTTGGCGGGGGTGACCTACGCCGACCTCGATGATCTCTTGGTCGTCCTCGTCTTCGGGTGGCCGCCATGAAGCAGGACCGCCCGCCGTCCGACCGACCCGTCGCGCCGCCCCGGGCGGCCCCGGCGCCCGTCGACGCCATCGGGAAGACGCGCGAGCTGCTGCAAGCGGCGCCCAAGATCGAGGCCCCGAAGGGCGGCGGGGCTCTGCGCGGCATCGGCGAGACCTTCAAAGCCAACCCGGTCACCGGCTCGGCCTCGGTGTCCGTACCGCTGCCGCTGCCCCCCGGACGCAACGGGCGCACGCCCGCGTTGTCGTTGTCGTACGACTCGGGGGCTGGCAACGGCCCGTACGGCCTCGGCTGGAGCCTGTCCGTCCCGCAGGTCCAGCGCAAGACCGACCGGCAACTCCCCCTCTACCGCGAAGGCACCGACACCTTCGTGATGAGCGAGTTCGAGGACCTCGTCCCGATCGGCGCCGCGTTCCTCGACGGCACCACCCGGGTGCAGCGCTACCAGCCCCGCTCCGAGGGCGCCTTCGCCTTGATCGAGCAACGCGTCGCCCCCGATGGATTGACCACGTGGGTCACCCTCGACCGGTCCAACGTTCGGCGTTCCTACGGCACCACCGCCGCCTCACGCCTGGTCGACACCGCCAACTCGCGCCGGGTGTTCACCTGGTACCTCACCGAAGAGTGGGACGAGCTGGGCAACGGCATCCGCTACGTCTACGAAGCCGTGAACCAGGCGACCCGCGGCACCGCGTACCGCTACCTCCAGCGCGTCCAGTACGCGAACGTCACCCCCAACACGTTCGACGACGGCTGGTGGTTCGAGCTGGTCCTCGACTACGGCGGCCACGCCGCCACCCCGGGGCTCGACCCCACCCAACCGGTGCCCGACCGGCTCGACCCGTTCTCCCGCTTCCGGGCCGGGTTCGACGTCCGCTGCGCCCGATTGGTCCGCCGGTTCCTGGTGTTCGCGCGACCCGACGCTGGCGCCGCGTCGTCCGCCAGCATCGTCGCCAGCCTCGACCTCACCCTCGACGAGAACCCCGTCGCCACCACGGTGACCGCGCTCACGCAGCGCGGCTGGGCGGCAGACGGCAGCTCGTTGACCTTGCCGCCGCTGACCTTCACCTACACCCAGCCGAGCATCGCTTCGGCGCCGGCTCTGGTCCGGGGCGCCACCGATCTCCCCGAGCGCCTCGACTTCTCCCGAGCACAGTGGGTCGACCTCGACGGCGAGGGCCTGACCGGCCTCCTCACCGAAGCCGGCGGTGCGTGGTGGTACAAACGCAACGAAGGGGACGGCGTGCTCGGCGCGTGGCTGCCGTTGCCCCACCGACCCGGCGTGCCGCTGTCGAACACCCAGCTCCAGGACCTCGACGGCGACGGCCGCCTGGAGGTCGTCCTGCGCGCCCCAGGCCAGGCGGGCTCGTGGGCGCGGACCCGCGACGGCGACTGGGACCGGTTCCAGCCGTTCCGCCAGGTCCCCCACATCTGGGACGCCCCCGACCGCACCCGCAGCATCGACGTCGACGGAGACGGCCGGGCCGACCTGCTCTTCGCGGCGCCCTCCGGCCTGCTCGTGTTCCGGTCGGACGGCCGCGACGGCTGGCTCGCCCCCGAACGCGTCGCCTACCACGCCCGCGAAGCCGACGGCCCCGTCCTCCT
>CAIUDO010000181.1 GCA_903897935.1 uncultured Pseudomonadota bacterium | reverse complement strand
CGGTGGAGGCGGCGATGGCGTGGCTGCACCCGATCCCCGCCGGGGTGGTCCCCGCGCTCGCCGGGGCGCCGCTGCTGCTCGCGCCGGCCGCCCTCGGGGGTCGGCCGCTGCTGGCGGCGCTGGTGGTGGCGGTGGGCGCGCGCGCGTGGCGGACGTCCCGGCAGGGCCCGCTCGTGCTCGTCGGGTGGCTGGCGGCGGGCGCCGCGTGGCTGGTCACCGGCGACGACGTGCCGACGGACGCGCCGGTCATCGCGGTCGTGCAGCCGCAGATCGGGGCGTTCGACGGGCGTCGTGCCTCGACCGCCGACGCGCGTGCGGCGCGACTGTTGGCGGCGATCGACGAGGTCGGCCCGGTCGACGTGGTCGTGACCCCGGAGGGCGCGTGGCCGTTCGATCCTGGGGATCCCGGTGGCGCCGCCCGGCGACGCTTCGCCGCCGCGTGGTCGGGCCGGCCCCCGACGGTGCTCGGCGGCGAGCGGCCCCGCCAGAACGTGCTGCTGGCCGTCGAAGGCGGCGACGTCACCGACACCTACGTCAAGACCGCGCTCGTGCCCCTGGCCGAGCGGGCCGTGCTCGGGTTCGGGTACGACCGCTACGATCCCGGCCCCGCCGACGCTCCGCCGCTGGTTGTCGCCGGGATCCGCTTCGGAGCGCTGATCTGCTACGAAGACGCGCTGCCGTCGCAGGTGGGGCGGGCCGGGCGGGGCGCCGACGTGGTGCTGGCCGCGACCCATGACGCGTGGCTCGGGCCGGGTGTCGGCGTGCAGTGGCACCTCGCGGCGAGCCGACTCGCCGCGGTCACCACCGGCCGCTGGGTGCTGCGCCCGACCACCAGCGGGCCGTCGGCGGTCATCGACGCGCGCGGGAGGCTCGTGTGGTCGACGGCCTTCGTCGACGCCGACAAGGGGCCTGCGCCACCGATCGTGTGGGTGGGGCGGATGCCGCTTCGCCCGACCGGCGCGCCGGGCGCCGCCGTCGCCGACGTCGTCGGCCTGATCGGCCTGTTCGCCGCGCTGATGCTTGCGCGCCGGCCGTCGCCGCGCGATTCTGGGGCCCCGGAGGCGTGATGTCCGACATCCCCGTCGAAGAAGGCGATCGAACCGAAGAGGAGGCGCCCCGCCCCCGCGGTCGTCGCCCGTCGGCGTCCTCCGTCGAGGTCGACATCGAGCGCGAGGTCACCAAGCGCCACCTGATCGAGGCGATCTCGTCAGTGGTCGTGGTGGTGCTCTACATGCTGTTCACGCTGCTGCGGGACCGCGATCAGGTCGTCGCGCTCGACCCCGACGGTGAGGCAAACCGCGGCGTCGCCGACGACGACTGGCAGTGACGAGCGACGCGCTCCCGTAAGGGATCCGCGCTCAGGGCCTGGGCCCGACGAGATCGAGCTCGTCGGCGCCGTTCGCGAACGCAAGCCACAGCTCGCCGTTCTGGTACACCTGCGACCGGGACGCGAAGTGCGCGGTGGCGGTCAGCGGCGTGACCCGCGTTCCGGTCGCGGCGTCCCGCGTGAGCACGCTCACCTCCTCCGGCCGAAGCTCGTTGACGACGAGCGGGCTGTGCGTCGCGAGGACGACCTGGGTGCCGCGCTCGGACAGCGCGCGGAGCATCGCGACGACATCGGCGATCCGGTGCGGATGAAGACCATTCTCGGGCTCCTCGACGAGGAGCATGTCGAGCGGGTCGGTGAAGGCCAGCGCCTCGAACGCGAGCCAATACAACATGCCCTCCGACATGTGGGTCGCGGGCACCCGGGTCCCGTCGGTCAGGATCACCACCAGCTGCTTCGAACCCGCCGAGGTGTTCTCGGTGCCGAGCGCCTTCACGCCCACGAAGCGTTGCCTGAACCGCTCGCGCACCTCCAGGAACGACTCGAGGTCCCGGGACATCCACGCGTCGTACACGCCGGCGAGGCCGCCCCCCCGCTCGTCCAACCACAGAGGTGTGCCCTGGGGGACGAGCTGCGCCGGGCGCCGCATCGCGTCGGCGTCCAGGCGCATCAAGAACGCCTTGCGGATCAACGGAATCGCTTTGGGATTGGATCCAGGATCGAGCATCGTGTACTCGACCCCGGACTGACGCGCGAACACCGCCTGGGCAGCGCTGTGATGCGGTTCCCTGGGGATGCCGACGCGCGATTGCTGAGCGAGGATCGCGGCCAGGAGCGTGGACTTGCCGCTGTCGTTCGGACCGATGAACGCGTGCAGCGGCGTCAAACCGACCCGCACCGAGCGCAGGCAGCGGTAGCCTGAAACCTCGATCGCCTCGATCACGCCGCCCCCATGTTTGCTCCGGCCTAATGCGACCCTTGACCGGGAACCACACCCGACGCGGTCGTCGTCGGGCACTCACGCCCCAGGCGCTCCCGCCGCGATCCACCGCCCGAGCATCAACCGCTCCTCGTCGGTCATCTTCGTCGCGTTCCCGAGCGGCATGATCTGCGACGTGACCGCCTGCGTGAGGATCCGCGGCGCGCCCGCGACGATCGACGCGTCGTCGTCGAGCCGGAACCCGAGCGGCGGCGCGACGATGCCCGGGAACGTCGGCGTCGCGGCGTGACAGCTCACGCAGCGCGCCTGGATGACCGCGCGCACCTCGGCGAACGACGGCGCGTCCCCGGCGGCGGGCGGCGCGGGCCGGGTGACGAACGCCATCGCGACGATCCCGAGGG
>CAIUDO010000180.1 GCA_903897935.1 uncultured Pseudomonadota bacterium | reverse complement strand
GCGTGTCGATTGCGTCGATCGAGGACATGCGCGTGCTGCTCCGGGACATCCCGCTCGATCGGGTGTCCACGTCGATGACGATCAACGCGACGGCGTCGACCCTGTTGGCGCTCTACGTGGCGGTCGCCGAGGAGCAGGGCGTGGCCCCGGCCGCGCTGCGGGGCACCATCCAGAACGACGTTCTGAAGGAGTACATCGCCCGCGGCACCTACATCTACCCGCCGCGCGCGAGCATGCGCATCGTCACGGACCTGTTCCGGTGGTGCCACACCACGACGCCCAAGTGGAACACCATCTCGATCAGTGGCTACCACATCCGGGAGGCCGGGAGCACGGCTGCTCAAGAGCTCGCGTTCACCCTGGCAGATGGCATCGCGTACGTGGAGGCCGCGGTCGCGGCGGGCCTGCACGTCGACGACTTCGCGCCGCGGCTGTCGTTCTTCTTCAACGCGCACAACAACCTGATCGAAGAGGTCGGCAAGTTCCGGGCGGCGCGTCGGATGTGGGCCCACATCATGCGCGATCGGTTCGGCGCCCGGTCGCCGGCGTCGCAGATGCTTCGGTTCCACACCCAGACCGCCGGATCGACGCTCGCGGCCCAACAGGTCGACGTCAACGTGGTCCGCGTGACCCTGCAGGCGCTCGCCGCCGTGCTCGGCGGCACGCAGTCGCTGCACACGAACGGTCGTGACGAGGCGCTGGCGCTGCCGACCGAGCAGAGCGCGCGCCTCGCCCTGCGCACGCAGCAGGTCATCGCGTTCGAGTCCGGGGTCGCCGACGTCGTGGATCCGTTCGGTGGCAGCTACGTGGTCGAGCGGGTCACCGACGAGCTCGAGGCCGCCGCCAGCGGGCTCATCGCCGAGGTGGACCGCTTCGGCGGCATGGTCGAGGCGATCGAAGCGGGCTTCCCGCAGCGCGAGATCCAGACCGCCGCATACGCGACCCAGCGCGCGATCGACGACGGCAGGCAGAAGGTCGTCGGGGTGAACTGCTTTCAGGAGGCCGAGCACACGCGGCCGCCGCTGCAGCGCCCCGATCCCGAGGTCGAGCGGGATCAGGTCGCCCGGGTCGCCGCGCTGCGCTCCCGACGCGACGCTGTGGCGGTCTCCGATGGCTTGGCCCGCGTCCGGGACGCCGCGGCGGGCGTCGACAACGTGCTGCCCGCGATCCTGGCGACGGTCAAGGCCGGGGGCACCCTCGGTGAGGTGAGCGACGCGCTGCGCGCGGTGTACGGCACGTGGTCCGAGGTCCCTGTCCTCTGAGCGGGCCGGCAGGCTCATGATCAGGTTCGAGGCGTTCGTGCTACCGTAGCTCGGGCGTCGTCGCGCCCGTTAGGAGCGCTCGTGCCGTTGCCGCCTGTCGACCTCGACGCCCACTTTGGGCCCCGTGACTGCCTCGTCGCGCCGGCGTCGAGCGCGACCGCGTCGAGCCGTCGCCCGGACAGCGTCGGGCAGATCACGAGCGACGTGCTCCCGCTGCGCGTGCACTGGGACGACGGCTTCACCGCCGACGAAGCAGCGACGTTCCTCGCGTCGTTCGAGCGGACCTGGGTCACCCAAGTCGACGACATCGGCTTCAACGCCCCCGTCTTGCCCGACACCGAAGACGGCCCCGAGCTCGACGTGTACCTGTCGGCGATCCAAGCCGGGCCGTGGTCGGCGTGGGCGATCCAGGACACGAACGTCGATCAGGTCGAAGGCGACGGCCAGTTCGGGGTGTCCGCCTACATCGTGATGGGCCCGATCCCCGACCCGTCGTGGATCGATCCGTACGTCGCGCACGAGTTCAACCACGTGCTCCAGTACGCGACCGACTTCACCGAGGCGTCGTTGCCGATCTGGGAAGGTACGGCCACCGCGATGCAGGGGTGGGCCACCGGTGACACGCGGTACGGCGAGGAGATCGCCAGCGTCCAGGCCACGCCGTGGCTGCCGCTGATCCTGGGCGACTCCTACACGTTGTGGCGTGACGTGCCGACGGCCTACTATTGGGAGTACGGCGGCGTGCTCTGGGTGCTCCACCTCGACGAGAAGCACGCATCGGGGGGAGGTTCGGGCGGTGTCGCGTTGTGGAGCGCCGTCGCCAACGAGGGCGCGGAGCCGGAGCCGGACGTGCTCGAGGGCCTGGCGGCGATCGGCGGCGACGGCGACCTCGGCGCCGCGATGAACGGCATCGCTCGGTCGCGCTTCCTGGTGGGCGACGACTGGGACGACCGCGGGCTCGCCGAGGGGGCGTCGTTCGTGATGCCCGAGCGTGACGGCCTGTTCGCCGCCGACGCCCCGAGCTCCTACCGCTTCGAGAACCCGCTGCAGGTGACCGGTCAGGCGTTCCTCGACTTCGACGTCGAAGACAGCGGGCCCCTGACCGTGAGCGTGAGCTCGGAAGTTGGCTTACAAAGCGCGCTGCTCGTGATGTGGTGGGGCGCGGACGGCTCGGTCGGGGACTCGTTGGGCGCCGCCGACACGTCCGGACCGGCGCCCACGTACACGCTCGAGCTCGACGGTCTGACGCGGGTGGCGGTCGCGGTCACCAACCTCGGTCCCAGCGGGTTCGATCCGGACGACGCGTCGGCGTACACCCCCGGCGATCAGGTCGTGACGTTGGCGTGGCCGGTCACGCCGCCCGACACCGGGAGCGGCGTGGTCACGCGCACGGGCGGGCCGATCGGCGGCGGGTGCGCGTCCGCGCCGGGT
>CAIUDO010000179.1 GCA_903897935.1 uncultured Pseudomonadota bacterium | reverse complement strand
GCCGCAGGGCCGCCCGGTCGCCGGCTCGTCTCGCAAGTGGGCTGGTTCGGACGGTATTATCAGGCTCGCGAGTTCGAGCGTGCCGCTGACGTCGCCATCGAAGCGTACCGGCAGGGCGCCGGGCTCGAGGCGCTCGGGGCGCTGCACAACGTCGCGATGGCGTTGAGCGAGGTGTCGGCGTGGGATCGGCTGCGGGAGGTGCTCGACCTGGCCTTGCCGCTGGCAGTTCAGGCGCGCGCGCCGGTGCACGAGGCGGCGCTGCGTATCCTCGAGCGGCGCACGCGGTATCGGTTGGGGGACGTTCGGGCGCCGCTCCCCGACCTCGCGTGGGCGGCCCGCTCGTTGCGGCCTTCGTTGTTGGCCCGCCTCGCGCTGGGGGAGGCCGCGATCGCGTGGCGCTCGGGCCTGCTCGACGAGGCGTTGGAGCTGGCCACCTGCGCGCGCGAAGCGTCTCGTGAGGTCGCTGCGTTGTCGGTGCTGTGTGAGGCCTTGTGGGGCGCGATGGGGGGCGTCGACGTCGAGGTGGCGGCTGGTTGGGTGGCCGCCGGGCACAGGCACCCGGGCGTCGCGATGCAGATCATCGGCCTCGCACGGATCGCGGCGAAGAATCCACCGCCGGAGTGGGCTGGCCGGGCTAGATTTTTCGCCGCGGAGCTCAAACGGGTGGATCTTTTCGAGCGCCGCGAGGTATTGTCAGCCGTCGAATGCTGGCGGGACCCCCCACGCCGGATCGACTGGTGTGAAGACCAAGGGGGGTAGGGAGCAGCGATGAACGATACGATGCAAGGCGTGGAGCGGCCCCATGCGCCGCCCCAGATCGATGAGGAGCTCTTCAAGGTCACCTCGGGTGGCAACCCGGTGTTCGAGGGCGCCGGTCTGGAGGTCGGCGCCGCCAGCGTCGAGCTCTGGTACATTTGGGACATGGCGCTGTTCACCAGCACGGACAGCATGGTGTACGCCAACTTCGTGGCCCACCCGTTGTACACGGTGCTGCAAGGCGGCGGCACGCTCAACGAGGCCCTGGTCGAGGGGTACTACGCGTCGCGGCCGGTGAAGCCGACCCACAAGGCGCGCCTCGAGTACACCATCGAGGTGCCGACCGAGGGGTTCTTCCCGGCGGCGAGCGAGATCGGGCGCGCCCGGGTGATCAAGCAGGTGGTCAATGGCACCCCGACCGTCGTTGGCGCGTCGTTCCGGCAGCTCATCGCGGGCTCCGGTGGGGCGCCCACCACCCTGCGGAACCGCGTGTACCTGAGCAGCGCGTACACGTCGGGGTCTGGCAGCCCGGCCGCCGAGCACGAGCACGCGGGCTTCATCACCGGCGCGGCGTTCCTGACGCTGTGTGGCAACGTGCCGACCCCGAACCGCACGGTCGACGTCACGTTCAACATCACGCCGTTCTGATCGCCGGGCCGGTGCGTCAGGCGAGCTGGCGCATGCCGGGTGCCTCGCGACCGGTCGCCGCGACGTACTCGTCGTAGGTGCCTGGGTACAGGTGGGAGCGCCCCGGGGACAGCTCGAGCACCCGGTTCGCGACCGCCCGCAAGAACGCGCGATCGTGGCTCACGAAGATGAGGGTGCCTTCGTACTTCGCGAGCGCGCGCACCAACGCGCGCTTGGTCGTGACGTCGAGGTGGTTGGTAGGCTCGTCGAGCACCATCAGGTTCGGCGCGCTGAACAGGATCTTCGACAACGCCACCCGCGCCTTCTCGCCCCCCGACAGGGTCGACAGCGACTTGTCGATGTCGTCCCCGGAGAACCCGAACGCGCCCGCGAGGTTGCGCAGCGTGCCCCGATTCGCGGTGGGCGCGAACGCCTCGAGCTCCTCGATCACGCTGCGGCCCGCCGTGAGCTGGTCCGTGAGGTGCTGGGCGAAGTACGCGAGGTCGACCGAAGCGCCGAGCGACACCCGCCCGGCGTCTGGGCGCTCGGCCCCCGCGATCATCTTGAGCAGCGTGGTCTTCCCGGCGCCGTTCTCCCCCATCACCGCCCACCGCTCGCCGCGCCGGACGAGCAGGTCGAGGCGGTCGTGGATCACGCGGGCGCCGTACGCCTTACGAACCCCCGCCACCTTGACGACCTCGTCGCCCGATCGCGCGCACGGCCGAAAGTCGAACTGCCGCTCGATGATGCGTGGGGGGGGGCTGACCCGCTCGATCTTATCGATCTTCTTCGCGCGGCTCTGTACCTGGGACGCTTTGGACGGCTGGGCCCGAAACCGCTCGATGAACCGGATCTCCTTAGCGAGCATGGCCTGTTGACGCTCGTACGCTGCTTCCCGGTGCTGGGCGTCGAGCGCGCGCTGGGCCTCATAGAACGTGTAGTCGCCGGAGTAGGAGCGGACCTCGCCGCCGTCGATCTCGAGGATGCGCTTGACCACCCGGTTCATGACGTCGTGGTCGTGGCACGTCATGACAACCGTGCCCGGGTAATCCCGCAGGAACGCTTCGAGCCAGAGGATCGACTCGATGTCGAGGTAGTTCGTGGGCTCGTCGAGCAGGAGCACGTCCGGGCGGCGCAGCAGGATCTGGGCGAGCGCGACGCGCATCTTCCACCCGCCGGACAGCGCGCCGATGTCCTGGGTGAGCTGGTCCTGCTGGAGCCCGAGCCCAGCGAGGATGGCGGCGGCGCGCGACTCGAGCTCGTAGCCGCCGAGGTCGGCGAAGCGCGTCTGTACGTCGCCGTAGCGGTCGAGCACCGCGTCGTAGTCGGCGGCGTCGACGTCTTCGAGGCGCGACTCCAGCCTCACGAGCTCCTTCGCGAGGTCGGCGACCTCGCCGGCGGCGGACATCGTCTCTTCGAGCACCGAGCGCCCGCGCCAGTCCCCGACGTCTTGGCGGAAGCACCCGATGGTGCCGCGGGCGCGCTCGACCGCGCCTTCGTCCGGCGACTCCTCTCCGAGCGCGAGCCGGAAGATCGTGGTCTTTCCAGCGCCGTTCGGGCCGACGAGGCCGATGCGCTCGCCGGCGTTGATTTGAAACGAGGCGCCGACGAACAGGACCTGGGCCCCGTACTGCTTCGTGACGTTCGCGAACGTGATCATGGAGCTCGAGGTGCTGCAGCGCCGGCGCGACCGGGCCTGGTGGGCGAGGGCAGCCTGCTAAGGGGCCGGCCCCGAACAAGCCACTCGTGTCCCTGGGGCCGCGCCTACCTGCCCGCGAGGGTCCGCGGGCGCCGCCCGCATTACGTCGTAGGCGTGAGGGTCCCATGATGGTGCTGATCGCGCTGGTCGGGTGCTCGTCCGAGGCGCCCGAGTTCGATCCGCCGCACGTCGTCGTCTTGGTCATGGACGGGGTGCGCGCCGAGGACTCGTTCGGCGATGGTGTGTCATCGGCGACGGGCGAGGCGCCGTCCGAGGACCTGATGGTCGGCTCGTGGGGCGTGTTGGTGCCCCAGGCGGCGCGCGCGGTCGAGGCGTGGAACGTCGCGGCGACGATCACCGCGCCCGCCCACGCCACCATGAGCTCCGGCCGTCGCCAGCCGCTCGCGAATTATGCCCCCGAGGGCGGGCCAGGGGTGTACGTGCCCGAGCTGCCGGGCCTCGGCCACGCGCTGCTGGAGGCGGGCGCCGACCCCGAGCAGGTGCTGTTCGTCGGCAACACCGAGCACCTCGCGCCGCTGGTCGAGACGTTGTGGCCGGCCGACCGCAACCTCGACGCGACGTAC
Source organism: uncultured Pseudomonadota bacterium (assembly GCA_903897935.1). Lineage (GTDB taxonomy): Bacteria > Myxococcota_A > UBA796 > UBA796 > CAIUDO01. The sequence continues at coordinate 6,348 of CAIUDO010000179.1, read as the reverse complement.
GCCTACGTGGGCGGCTACGAGTCGGGCATCCTCGCCCCCGCCGACGACGACGCGCAGGTGCTCGCCGCGGTGATGGAGCACATGGAGGCCCACGACACCCGGTTCATCATGGCGAACCTCCACCAGGTCGACCGCGAAGGCCACTGGGGCAACGAGAGCGCGTACCCGAGCGCGGTCAAGGCGATCGATCAGGAACTTCCAGCGTTCTGGAAGTTCGTGCAGTCGAAGGCCCCGTACAAGAACAACACGTGGGTGGTGGTGGTGTCCGATCACGGCCGCCACCAGGACATCGACGACGGCGATCCGCCGCCGTGGCGGCACCACGGCGACTCCTGCCTCGGCTGCCGTCACGTGCCGCTGCTCGTGCTCGGGCCTGGGGTCGCTGACGGCGCCACCGTCGACGCGCCGGTGCTGCACGAAGATCTCGCGCCGACCCTGGCGGCGCTGCTCGGGGTGCCGCTGCCGTGGGCCGAGGGTCGGGTGGCCCAGGAGCTGTTCGACCGCCCGCTGCCGGTGCTCAGCCGCTCGGGGGTCGCGGACCTGCGGGTGGCGGGCGGGGTGCGCGCTGAGCTGGTGTACCTCGACGGCGCCGAGCGCCGCACGGAGCTGACCCTCAACGGAGAGGTCGTCAGTGATCCCGACGCCACCGTGGTCGCCGCGCCCGCGCTGGCTGCGAGCGGCGCGCTCGCGTGGTCGTGTTGGCGAGAGATCACGGTCACGCGGGAGGCGTCGACCGTGCCGTGGGTCGGGCGCTGCCTGGGGTCGTCCGACGGGGGGGCGTCGTGGGCGGATCTCGGCTTCCCCGAGGACATCGCCGGGCCGTACATGACGATGGCGCTCGCGGCGCTGCCAGACGCGCTCGTGATGGCATGGCCGGACAACCCCAACGCGATCACCACCCCGGGGCTCGAAGGCGACGAGGTCGGCGTGAAGGTCGCCGTGAACGACGGCGGGGCGTGGTCGGTCGCCGAGTCGGTCGACGAGGTGAGCTTCCCGACCGACCCGAGCCTCGTCACGGTCGACGACGCGCGCCTCGCCCTCGCCCTCGCGGGCGGCCTCCCCGGCGACGACTCCAGACACACCCGGCGCTTGTGGGTGTGGCCCGTGCTGCGCGACGGCGCCACGATCTCGCTCGGACCGGCGGTCGACGTCACGTTCGGCACGCTCGACCCTGGGGACGGGTGGCGGCTCGAGCACCCCGCGTTGCGGTGGGACGCGGCGGGGGGGCGCTATGAGCTGGCCGCGATCGCGAGCGGCGCCGACGACGTGTGGGTGGTGCGCGCCACCAGCGTCGACCTCGTCACCTGGACGGACGAGCGCCGCGTCGAGGCGCCGATCCCGCCGGCGCCGCACCTTGCCCCGGTCTGGGTCGGCGACGAGCTGGTGTTCGCCGCGGTCGCGCGCGACGGCTCGATGGTGTCGTTGTGCCGGGACACCGACGGCGCGGTGGCCTGCGAAGATACCGGTTCGCCCAGGATCTCGGCGCTGTCCGCCGACGGGGACGACGTGCACGCGGTGATCGACGCGGGAGTCGGCGCGTGGAGCGCGTTGTGATCAGGTGCCGTTGAACGACGCCACGGAGTCGACCCGCGCGACCACCCAGCTGAACTGCCCGTCGCAGAGCCACGACTGGCACGCCTGGCAGGTGCCGGTGCCGTCTACCCGGTCGATCGACGCGTTGCAGGCTGGGCACTCCGTGATCGCCGGGCCGACCGCTCCGTGGCCGTGGGCCCGCTGGAAGGTCCAGCACGCCGAGTCGGCCACAGTCGCGCGCGGATTACCCTCTACAATCTGCCCGGTGGCGTCGATCACGTAGTCCTTGCCGTGCCACCAGAGACGGACGGTGATCGAGGTGTAGAACGCGTCGTCGTCGACGCGGACGATCTCGATGCGCTCGAGCTCGATCTCGTCCCGGACGTGCACCTGGTCGGCCATCTCGTACGCTTCGTTGGCGTAGCGGATCTGTTCGTACGCGATGTCGGTGCACCAGGGGCGGGTCGCCCGCCACTCCCCGTTCCGACACGCGCCGTGCACGACGTAGAACAGGTCGATGCAGCGCTGCATCAGCTCGGGCCCGTCGAACCCGGGCACTTTGGCTTGCAACGCGGCCATCTGGCCGTGCACGTCGCCGGCGCGCACCAGCGGGGCGCCGTGGGCCGTGAGCTGGGCCTCCCGCTGGATCGTGTCGACCGCGCGACGCGGGTGCTGCTCGATCACCGTGGTGTACCAGGTGATGCCGGTGCCGGCGACCGGCTTGCCGCACGTCATGCACCGGCCGTCGTCGTCGGTGACGCCGGGGACCGCGCAGCACGCAGGGCATGCGAGCGCGACGAGCTGATCCGGCGCGGCCGAGATCGAGCCATCGGCGCGCTCCATCGTCCAGGTCTCGTGGAACCTCAAGATCCGTAGACGACCGTCGAGGCCACGCTCCTCACGAAAGCCGGTGAACTCGGCGCGCAGGATCTGCGCGGGCTCGACCGCGACCACCTGGGCGGTGACGCGCTCGAGGACCGTCTCCCCGAACTCCCGCACGTCGACGGCGCCGCGCTCGAGCTGCAGACGCGCATCGTCGCTGATCCAGGTACGAAGGTCGCTCCAGTCATGCACGGTGGCGGCGTGGTTGGCGGACCGCTGCAGGTTCTGCAAGAACGCCATCAGGACCGGGCGGCTGAAGCCGGGATCCCGGGTGCGCAGCAAGACCAGGTTGTCGCCGCCAGCGGGTGCCTCCCCGCCGGACGCGGACTTGCCGCCTTGACCCGGCGCGGTCACCCGACTCGGCGAGCCTGGGGTGGTGACGCGCGGGGGGGGCGGAGGGGCCTTGCCGAGCCGAACGACCACCACGAGCCCCGCGCCCGCGAGCGCGAGCCCAGCGAGGCCCGCCCCGACGGTGCGCGCCGAGAGGTCGATGTCGAGCATGCCCGGCTCGGGCGGCTTTTGGTAGACCCCCGCCGCATCATCCGCGGTGCGCTTCGCTTTCTGCTGCTCGTAGTAGCGCCAGTCCTCTTCGAGCGGGTTCGCGCTCTTCTTGCTCGCGCCGACGCCGAACATCTTGGCGATGTACGACGAGTCGTCGCCGGTCGCCGCGGCGCCGACCACCTGCAACAGCACGACGCCCATCCCCACCAAGACGACGATGCCGCCGGCGAACGCGTACAGGACGAGGCTGTTGTTTTGCGCCATCTTCTTGGGCTCTCAGGGGCCGGGGTTGACCGGGGCCCAATCGGGCTCGGCGTCGTCGAGGGCCTCGACCTGCGGCAACAGGAGGTCCCACCAGTATTGTACGCGGGGGTCCTTCGGATCGTACAGGTTGACCTGCTCCATCGGGTCCGCGACGAGATCGTAGAAGTACTTGGGGCCACCCAGGAGGTCGCTTTCGTCCCATCGGTACATCAGCTTCTCTGCGCCGTCGGTGACGGACTGGTGCGTGCGATCCTCGCGCCAGACGAGGTTGTACACCTGTTCCCGCCCCGTCGCCTCGCCGACGACGACGCCGGTGAACGCAGGATCGGGCTCGAAGCCGAAGATCGCGAAGATCGTGGGCAAGAGGTCTTCGTGAAGGGTGATGGTCTCGAGCGTGGCGGGCTCGAGGCCGTCGGGCCACCACAACGCCGCCGGGACCCGGACCACCTCGTCGAAGTTGTTGTACCCGTGGTTGAAGTTTTCGTGCTCCCAGAACTCCTCGCCGTGGTCGCTGTAGAAGACGATCAGGGTGTCGTCCAGCAGCTCGGTGACGGGTGAGTCCTCGGAGAACAAGAAGCGCTCGATCTGGTCGTCGGTGTAGCGGATCTCTGCGTCGTACCGCACGAACATGTGCTCGAGGTTGATCTCCTGGGCGACCGGGGTCAGGTTCGGAAATTGGATCCACGCGGCGAGCGTGCCCTCTTCGCTGGTGTAGTCGAACGCGGTGGGCTCGAGCTCCGCGAGCTCCTTCAGGTACGACTCGGGCGGGATGAACGGCATGTGCGGGTCGATGAAGTGCACGTGCATCATGAACGGCTGGTCGGTCGGGCGCTCTTCGATCAGGTCCCACGCCTCGGCGACCACGGTGGGCGCGGTGGGCTCGAAGAACGCGGTGCCTTCGTCATAGCCCTGCAGCATGTTCGCGGACGTGCCGAGGAAGCCGGACGCGCCGTACAGCATCGTGTAGAAGCCCTGGTCCTGGAAGTACTCCGACATGATCGTGATCTCGTCGGGCGTCTCTTCGGGCAGGTTGCCGGTGACGTTGACCGGCCAATGGCCCAGCGACAGCAGGTCCTGGCCCGTCAGCGCGCACAAGAACGAGGTCAGGGTCCACGACGAGCAGGACCGGTGGTTGCGCAGCGCGACGCCCTCTTGGAAGAACCGGTCGATCGTCGGCGTGATCTCACGCTCGGTGTAGCCGAGCTCGTTGACGTGGTCGCGCCGCAGCGTGTCCACGCTGATGACGATCAGGTTCTTGGGCCGGCCGTGCGGCAGGCTGAGCATGTCGTTGATGACGATCGGCGTCGTGTCGGTGTCGCTGTCCGTGTCGGCGTCGGCGTCGGCGTCGGCGTCCGTATCGGCGTCGGTGTCGGCGTCCGCGTCGGTGTCGGTGTCCGCGTCCGCGTCGGTGTCGGTGGGGGGGGCGGTCTCGGGGACCTTCGGGTCGCAGCCCATGGCGGCGAGGAACAACAACGACGTCGTCGCGGTCGCGGCTCGGGTGCGCAGGATCACGGTGCCCTCCAAGTCAAATGGTTGGGTTCATCGGCGCGGCGCGCTGGCCCGCGCGATCGGGAGGTCCTCGCCCGCGAAGCGGACCCCGAGCACGACGTCTTCTTCGCCCTTCTGCGGCGCCTGACCCTCCCCGCAGCTTGGCCAGCCCGGGCTCGGTGCCCCTACCGTGCACCCGCTGCAGGGTGAGCAGCCATCACCGCTGCACGCCATCGACCAGGTCGTCGTCGCGTACGCGCCGTCGATGGTCATCGGGCCGGCTCGGCCGAGCCACGCGCCGTCGCTGCCGAGCGCGTCGACCGTGATCGTCGGCGCGACGCCCGCGAACAAGCCCGTGAGCACGTACGATCCGACGAGCGTCGCCCCGTACTCGGCGGCGACGCCGCCTTCGTTGCACAGCCGGATCGTCGCGGCCGTCTCCGGGGGGGCGGCCAAGATGTCGAGGTGGAGGTCCACGGGGGCGTGCTCGGTGCGATCACACGCGGCGCCGACGGCGAGGGCGCCGCACAACGCACCCACGCGGACGAGGGGCTGGGTCATGACGGCGCTCCAGCGGGCCGAAGGGCCTCCATCTGCTCCAACGTGCGCGGCCAGTCGTCGTGGAGGAGCCGCGACAGCGCGCGGTCCGCGAGCACGCGGCCCTCGTTCTGGCACGACGCGCAGTAGTTGGTCTCGTGCTCGCCGTGCACGATGCGCTGCACGGGGTGCCCACACACGGGGCACGGCTGGCGGTACCGCCCGTGAACGGCCATCCCTGGGCGGAACGCCGTCACCTCTTCGGGGAAGCCGCCGCCGACCTCGGCGCGCAGCGTGTCGGTCCACTGGGTGAGCACGTCGCGACAACATTGGTACAAGCGCGACAGCTCATCGTCGGTGAGCGCCGTGCTCATGCGCAGCGGCGACAAGCGCGCGGCGTGGAGGATCTCGTCGGAGAACGCGTTGCCGATGCCGTCGAGGATGCGGGGATCGGTGAGGCTGCGCTTGAGGGTGTGGCGCTCGGCGCGAAGGCGCTCGGCGAACGTGGCCGGGCTGGCCGCGAAGACGTCAAGGCCGCCGCGATCGAACGCCGCGAGGCCGTCGCGCCCCGCGACGACGTGCAGCGACGCGCGGCGCTTGGTGCCCGCTTCGGTGAGCACCACCGTGCCGTTGGGGAAGTCGAACGCCGCCATACCAACCCGGCCGGGCAGCTTCGCATCGGCCGGGCGCCACCGCAGCCGGCCGGCGATCATGAGGTGGATCACCAGGAACAGCGCGCCGTCGAGGGCCAGCACGACGCGCTTGCCCAGCCGCTCGACCCCCACGACCTCGCGACCGAACGCCTCGGGCAGCGGAGGGGCGACCGAGCGCAACAAAAATGGGTTTCCAAGTCGGATCCCGCGGAGGGGCCGGCCTCGGACGTGCGCGTCGAGTCGCTCGACGTACACCGAGATGTCGGGCAGCTCTGGCACACGTCCAGTCTACCTCACGCGCCCGGACTGTCGCGCCAGCTGATCCACGCGCGCGCGCGAAGGAGCAGCTCCCGTATCCGGGCGCTCGGGGGCACACCCACGCCCGTCTCCACGCCGCCCGTCTCGGTGGGCCCGCCCGTCTCGACGATCACACCCGTCTCCTCGACGCCGGTGTCGCAGCCGGTGTCGCACGGCTCGGTGTCGGTGTCGG
>CAIUDO010000178.1 GCA_903897935.1 uncultured Pseudomonadota bacterium | reverse complement strand
CTGTCCGGCGGCGTCACGCTGGGCTGGGCGGCCCGCGCTGAAGGAGACGCGGCGTTGGCCGCCTGTTCTCGGCGCCACGTCTCGGCGACGGACCTCACGGTCGCGCCGTGGGCGCTGTGGCCCACCGGAGACGTGCCGTTCGATGCGACGGGTCTCGGCAGCCACATCTCCGAGGTCGTCGTGCCGGGCCAGGCGGTCGCGTTCACCGACGCGTTGGTGGTGCTGTCGCGGCACGACGCAGCTCGGATCACCGATCTCGTCTCATGGACACGCGACGCCGCCCGCACGCTCGAGATCGCCTTCGGTGAGCTGCTGTCGCGGATGGGCGCGCAGCGCGCGCGTGGGCGGCGGGACCTCGGCTTACGCGTGCTGGTGGACGGGGAAGAGGGCGGGCCCCGGTTCGACCTGGAGGCCGGCACGTTCTTGTCGGTGCTCGTGCCGCAGACGTACGCGGGCCCGCTCGCGTCGAGCGGGCTCCTGGCCTCCGTCGAGGTCCGGTTCCCTGGCGACTCGTCGTGGACGCCAGCGGCCGCGCTGTTCGACGACGGGCTCGCCGTCACGCTCGGCAGCCACTGGACCGACGCGTGGGTGCACCCGGGGCTGCGCACGGCGGGTCTGTATCGGTTGTGGGCGGATGCTCGCGGGCTCGTGCACGCGGTGGGTGCGGGCCTGGAAGATAGGTTCTCCCTCCATACGTTCGACGTCGACGGCGAAGAGGTGCACGCGCTCGCGTCGCGTACGGGCGCCGCGGTCGCGTACGTGCGGCTCGTGGGGCCGAACGGGCCGGCGCGCGCGCGGACCGAGCCGGTGCGGACGGTCCTGGTGCTCGAGCGGGCGGCGATGGTGCAGAAGGTCCCGTTCCGCTCTGTGATCGACGGCTACGATCTCCAGATCACGGGGGACGGCCGCCTCGGCACGTCCGTGGCGTTGCCCGCCGCCCTGCTCCGGGTGCGGGATCGGGGCGCCGTGTCGTTGTTCGCGTGCGAGGCCGGGGTCTACCTCGACGAGCGCGAGATGCACCTGGGTGAAGAGCGGCCCCTCACCCGCGACGCCCGGATTCGTGTGCGCGAGGTCGAGCTGTTCTGGCACGACGTGCGCGACGCCACGGGCACCCGGTGGCCGTACATCGGGGAGCTTCGCCGGTCGGGCGCGGTGTTCCCGCTGCAACGCGGGGGGCGTTTCACGCTCGGACGCGACCCGGCGAGCACCATCGCGCTGCCTGACGACCGGCGAAACGGCACGATCCACTGGAGCGAGGAGTCGGGGACCGGCGCGATGGTCACGAGCGGCGGGCGGTCATTGGCGCGGGCCGACATCTACCTCGACTCAGTCAACGTCGCGTCGGCGCACGCGGTCGTCGATGTGTCGGGTCCGGCCCCGATCGCCGAGTGCGTGGCCAAGAACTCGTTTGTGTACGTGCGGCGTCGCGGCGAGGTGTCGTCGTTGTGGCCGGTCGGCCAGACGTGGCCGCACAGCAAGGAGCTCTCCCCAGGGGACGAGATCATCGTCGGCAACTGTCTGTTCGAGGTCCGCTACATGCCAGAGGAGCTCGGGCTGCGCCCGGCGCCTCCGGACCTGCGCGCTGCGCCGGGGGCACCCCAGGCGCTCGGCG
>CAIUDO010000177.1 GCA_903897935.1 uncultured Pseudomonadota bacterium | reverse complement strand
GTACTCTGGGCGCGCGCACAGCAACGTGGCCCGGGCGTCCAACACCTCGCTCAACCCGACCGTCGCCAGCGCGAGGCCGGGGGCGCCGCGCAGGCCCGTCACCACCGTCTGGCGGTCGCTCGGGCGCCGCCACGCCGCCCCGAACCCGTCACCGCCGTGCACCACCGTGTTCACCGGCGCGTCGAGGAAGCCCGAAAGATCCGGGACCGGGCCGCGGTCCACGACGGCGGCGCGCACGACGTCGATCGGGCCAGGGCGCGTCATCGGGACGACCGGATCCTCCGGGGGCGCGACCGGCCACAACACCGCCAGCACGTACCCGACCGCGGACGCGATCGCGAAGCCGCCGAAGCTGGTCAGCGTCGCCGCGACCATCGGGCGGAGGAGGTCTTTGCCACGAAGCGCCCGCAGCGCGATCAGGGTCGTGAGCAGGTACCCGAACCCGTACAGGTCCGTCGCGCGCGCGCCGAGCCCGATCCACGGGGCCGCCCAACCGAGCGCCCACTTCACGATGAACGCGAGCGTGAACGCCAACACCGCGGGCCGCCCGCCGCTGATGTTCGCGCTGCGGAACCACGGCAGACGCATCACCACGCGCAGCAGCACCAGGATCACGGCCGCTTCACCGAGCGTGGCGACGTAGCGCATCGGGTCGAGCCAGCAGAGCGCCAGCAGGCCGGGGACCACGATGCCGCCGAAGTCCCAGCCGTACCGCACGTTGACCTGCGAGCCGAGCCATGCGCCGCACAGCAGGATCATGTACGCCTTGGGGCTCGAAACGAAGTCGACGGCGAGGTCTTCGTAGGTGAGCTCGAAGCTCGACAACGACAGGTTGGTGTAGCGAAGGAACACGAACTCGAGCAGCGCCCACGTGACGAGCAGCGGCACGGCCAGCCGCGGCACCCCGGCGCCCAGGCCCGTGCGCTGGAACGCGTTCGCGGTGAGCGGCACCAGCACGAGGCCCATCGAGTGCAGGTCGGCGCTCACCGCGATCCCGGTGGCCCGTGCCAACGCATCGAAGCCGACCCCTTCCAACAATAATCGGACCGCGACCGAGACCAGCAGCACCAAGAAGAACCGGTCGCGGCCGAACATCGGGAACCAGGTCAAGAAGCGTGGACCACGCTCCGAGATGGCCTGCACGACCAGGTAGGTCACCATGCCCTCGAGCGCGATGACGACGCCCGTGGTGGGCTGGATGATGAAGACGCTGGCCAGGTACCCGGGCACGACGAGGCCAGTGAACTGCCAGCCAAACGCCTCCTGGAGCAGCCAGGTCACGACGAGGCCGATCCACACCGAGGCCAGGATCGAGTTGTCGAGTGATGACGGAGGGAAGAGCTCGATCATGCCGAGGCGATCCACGGGCTGCGGGCCGCAGAGGCCCTCGGATCCGAACCGTCACGGTGGGACAAGCGGAAGATGAACCCCGAGCTCGCTCCGGCGTCGGAGGTCGGCTCGAGCCGGACGCCCATCGTGCCGAGCGCACGCGCCGCCTCGCCGGCTGGGCCGACCGCTTCCGGGCCGACGAGGCGCATCGCGACGGTGGTGGGCAGGCCGCCGCCGCGCTCCGAGACCCGGACGCACACGCTCCCTTGGTCGCGGAACACCTCGACGGTCGCGCCCCCCGACTGGCGAACGGCGTCTTCGACGAGCACCTCGACCGCGTGCGACAACGCCCCCGGACGGCCATCGACGACGGTGTCGTGGTCACCGATGCGCAGGTCGACCCGAGCCCGGGTCGGCGCCGACAGGCCCAGCACGGCGCGGCGCACCGTCTGCTCCAGCGCGACCGGACCCAGCGGATCGAAGTCGGCGTCGGTGGCCGCCATGTTGCGCAAACGCGACGCGAGGTCGCGCGCGCGCAGCTCCCCGGTGCGCCCCGGGCGCCCGCCCCGGGTGGCGACCTCGATGATCGCCTCGATCTCGGCGGCGGCCTCGCCGAGCAGGTGCGACTTCATGCGGTCGAGGCGCCGCGCGGCGCCGACGTCGACCAAATGAACGACCAAGCCCGCCCGCGCCTCGGGCGGCCCGAACGCGGTCAGGACGGCCTCGCGGTCGCCCGGCACCGCGATCCGGACCGGGGCGTCTGCGCCATACGCCACCCGCACCCGTGCGAGCATCTCTTCGCGGGGCCGGCCGGTGAGCCCGGACAGGACCCCGATCACCGGGATCGGGTCCGAGCGGTCGCGCCCTTCCGCGAGCGGCCCGCCGAGCGCGATCGCCGACCCATCCGGCGCGAACACCCCGAACCCGACGCCCGCGTCCGCGACGAGGCCCTCCCACCGCTCCGTCGTCTCCACGAGGCGCGCCAGGCTGGCCTCCGTGCGGTCGGCGCGCCGCTGGACCGGGTCGGGGTGCGCCACCTCGGCCTCGACGCGGTCCCCGCTCGCGATCGCGGTCGCGAGCGCGAGATCGCCAGCCGCGACCCCGTGCGCGCCGCGGAGCGCCAACATGCCGACCACCGCGCCTTCGCTGCGCACGGGGACCAACACCGCGTCGTCGACCTGCACGACCTGATCCGGAGGCGACGACACCGGCGCCCGGGCCATCTCCCCGTGCGTGACCGGAAACGCTGGCACCAAACCGGCTTGTGTGCCACCGATGAAGGCCCGCACCTCGACGTCCGGCAGCAAGGCCTGGAGCAGCTCGGCGCGACCGGGCACGCTCGTCGCGACGGTCGGCAGGTCCTTGCTGCCGCCAACGGACACCGCGAGGTCGTCCATCGCCCGCGACGCGACGCTGAGGATGTGCCACAGGCGCAGCCCCAACGCAGTCGGCACCACGCACCCGAGCACGGTGAGCCCGACGTCCACCGACGCGACGCGCGCGAGCACCGCCGAGACCCCGACGACCACCAGCGCCACACCGGTGCGACGAATCGCCGCACCCGCCTCCGCGCGCCGGAGGACGAGGCCCCACGCTGCGCCGACCACCACGCCGACGACGCCGTATCCCCACCACGGCAACGCGCGGATCATCCGACCCGACGCCTCCGCTCCGAGCGCCACCGCCAGCGCGGTCCCGCGCTCCTCCGCGCCCGGCACGCCACCGAGCCGCACCGGCACGCCCACCGCCGGGTCCGCCGAGACGAGCACCACGCTGCGACCCGCGAGGAACCCGGGCGGAGCGACCTCGACCTGTGCGACCTCGAGGCGGGTGATGCCGTCGATGCCTTCGGGGAGCGGAAGGAGCGCGCCGCGCCACCATCGGACCGCGCCCGCCCGATCGACCTCGAGGCCTTCCGGCTCGGGCGAAACCGACCCACGAAGCGGGTGATCGGCTGGCAACGCCACGAACGTGCGCGCCGCCCCGGCGCGCTCGGCGAGGGCGGCCGCGGCGTCCATCGCGCGTCCGTCGATGCCCGGCACCCGAACGACGACCGCGGAGAGCTCCGGCGCCGGGATCACGAGCCCGACGACGTCTCGCCCGAACGGCAAAAGCGCCACGCCCATCGCCGCCGCCGCCGACAACCAGAAGAGGCCGGTGGCGCCCACGAGTGCTGACGCGGTTCGGTGGCGTGCGGAGGGGACGGACAAGATCGGGGCCCAGGAGAGAATTTTTCTCCGCGCGCGTACTAATGCGACGATGACAGCGCGGCGACCGCGATGAGCGCCCGTCACCCGCTGTTAGAGCGCCGCTACCCCACCTTGCGGATGACCACCACGCGGCCCACCAACGCCGCGGGCGGCTCGAGGGGCGCCTCGGTGATCTCCACCCGCGCGCCGACCCCCTGCACGAGCCGCATGCCGTGCGCCCCGCGAAAGAAACCTTTCGCCCGCAAGCAATCCGTCGCCCGCACCGCCGCGAGCACCTCTTCGTCGGACGCGCCGTCGGCGATGACCAGCTCGTCCGTGCCGAACTGCTCGTGCGTGTGCTCGTGCGCGACGGCGTCTGGGTCCTCCCGCGCGGCGCGCGCCCCATCGGGATCGGGCGGGAACAGGGCCGACAGATCGATGTCGCCGTAGGTCGCGCGGTTGACGTCACGGTCGGGCACCAGCGCCGCGAGGCGATCACGCGCCCGAGCCTCTCCTGCGGCGTCGACCAGGTCCACCTTGGTGAGCACGAGCACGTCGGCCGCTTCGACCTGCTCGAGGAACGTCTCGTCGTCGACGAGCTCCCCGGAGGCGAGGCGCGCGGCGTCGACCAGCACCACCACCGCCGCGTCGCGCACGAGCGCGGAGATCGGCGGCCGCCAGAACTGGATCAGGATCTCCCCTGGCAACGCGACACCGGACGTCTCGACGACCAGGCGGTCGGGGCGCGCCCGCTCGATCAACCGCTCGACCGTCTCCCCGAGCGCGTCGGACAACCGACAGCACACACAGCCGCCGTCCAGCTCGACGATGCCGTCTTCGCCCGCGTCGAGCAGCGCGCGGTCGATGCCGGTGTCGCCGAACTCATTGGAGAGGATCGCCAGCCGCACCCCTTCGGCGCGGGCTGACTCGAGCATCCGACCGACCAGCGTGGTCTTGCCGGAGCCGAGGTACCCGGAGACGATGACTGCGGGGATCCGGCTCATCCCTTCGGCTTCCCGAACGCGTACGAGAGCTGGCCGCCGGCCGTCCACCCGTCGACATCGAGCGCGCCGTTGCCGGTGATCGCCGCGCCCTCGCCGTACACGTTGATCTGCTCGACCTCGGAGTCGGTGATCACGAGGTCCTTGTACAGCACGTAGGCGAAGAACGCGTCGACCTTGAGGTGCTTGGCGATCCAGGCCGAACCACCGGCGGACAACCCGACCTTCGGCGTGTCGGGCAGCGTGACCGACACCTGCTGCGGCCGCAGCGACGCCGACTCCCAGAAGCCACCGGCCCGCACCGCGACCGGCTCCGCGACGTCGTACTCGG
>CAIUDO010000176.1 GCA_903897935.1 uncultured Pseudomonadota bacterium | reverse complement strand
TGTCCGTGTCGGTGTCGGTATCGGTGTCCGTGTCGCTGTCGGCGTCGGTGTCGGTGTCGGTGTCCGTGTCCGTGTCGGAGTCGCTGTCGGCGTCCGTGTCGGCGTCCGTGTCGCCCGCGGGCGCAGGTACGCTCGTGTCCGACACGACCAACATCTGAACAGGGCTGCACGCGAACACGATCGGAAGCAGGAACACAGGACACCCCCGGCGCGTCGACATACCCGATGTCCGCGCCCTCGCGCAACGACTCCGGCGCGCGGCGCGTTACCACGCCCACGAGGGAGACGGATGCGCCGCTTGGTCATGGTCACGCTGCTCGCCGCGAACCTGGCGCCGTGGGGCGCGCCTGCGTCCGCCGCCGACCCGCCGCAGGCGCTCGCGGGCGATCCGGGCGGCCGCTACACGGTCGGCCCCGGCGACGAGCTGTTGGTCGAGGTCTACGAAGAGCCCGATGCTTCCGGCACGTTCGCGATCGAGCACGACGGGGCGATCCGCCACCCGCTGCTCGGGCGCGTGCACGTCGCCGACCAAGACGTCGAGTCGGTCGCCGACGAGCTCGCCGCCGAGCTCGGCGCGCGCTTCCTCCGCGATCCGCGCGTCACCGTCGACGTCACCCGCTACGGCAGCAAGAAGATCAAGGTCTACGGCGCGGTCCGCACGAGCGAGGTCTGGCTGCGCGAAGACGAGACGAAGCTCGACGAGGTGCTCGCCGCCGCCGGCATCGAGCCCGAGACGGCCACCGAGGTGTGGGTCCGCCGGCCCGCCACCGGCGACGAGTGGTCGGTCGCGCTCGACGCGCTCCTCGCCACCGGAGCCGGCAACATCGGCGTGCGCGCGAACGACGTCATCACCGTGCCCGAAGGCATGGTCGTCTACGTCGACGGCGAGGTGAACAAGCCGAGCGCGGTGCCGTTCCGCCAGGGCCTCACCGTCACGCAGGCCCTCACCAAAGCCGGCGGTCCGACGGAGTTCGCGCGGCTTCGGGGCGCCTACCTGCTCCGCGACGGCGTCAAGCTGCCGGTCAACCTCAAGCGCGTGCTGAACGGGCGCGAGCGCGACCTCACGCTGCTGCAAGGCGACCAGATCGTGGTCCCCGCGAGCGCGTTCTGATCAGCCTGAACCTCGGGTTTCCGCTGCCGCACGGCGATGTCCCGTGGGGCACGCTCCAGGCGGCCGGGCAGCGCTGGTGTACGCACGCAGGCCCGCTCCAGCTCCACGGCGTGCCGTGTACGCGCGTCGAGACGTTCGCCCGCGCCGACGATCGCCCGATCGAGCTCGTGATCTACCGCCTCGACGGCTCGATGGGCTTCGAGGCCGCGCTCCGAGCGCTCAGGGCGGCGCTCGGGCCCGCCGACCGCCGCGACGCCACCGGCCCGGCGCAGCCCGCGCGCTCCGCCGAATGGCACCCCGGGCCCACCGTGACCCTGACCAGCGACGGCGCGATCTACGTCGCGGCGGATCTGCGGCTGCTCGCCGCCCCGTTCCGCGACGCGCTGGTGGCGCCCTACCCGTGGCCGACGGTCACGACGCGGCTCGACGTGGCGGCGTCCGCGGTCGGGCTCGGCGACGACGACGAGGTGGCCCTCGGCCGCCCGGGCTGGCGTCGCGCGCCCGTCCCCGCCCCGCCCGGCTGCGTCGACGTGCTCGGCTCCTACGACGACGTCCCCGTCATGGTGATCGGCGCCTACGCGCGCCCCCTGCCCACCCGCGCCGTCACCCACACCGTGGGCGTGCCGAACCGCGGCCCCGGCTACCACGCGCTCCGCCTCGACGACGACCGCACCTCGACCCTCCGCGCGCGCACCCTCGACGCGCTCGTCGCCCACCTGCGAGCCCTCGGCTGCGACGTGCGCTCCGAGGTCGTCGATGACGACTGACCGCCGCGCGCTTCCCTCGCCGCGCGATCCCCGCGATAGACGGTCCCGATGACCGAACCACGACTCGAAGCCGCGCTGGTGCGCTGGTTGGACAACTGGGGGGGCACCGTCTCGGCCGCCCGGAAGATGCTGCGACGCAACGTCGACCGGTCGGTCAAGCGGATCGCCGCCGAGATGGAGCACGGCCCGGACGAGGCCCTGCTCGCGAAGCGCGACGCCGCGTACGCCATCGTCGAGGAGCTCGTCGCCCGCTACCAGCGCGCCGGCCTGCTCGACGACGCGGCGTGGGCCGCGGGGCGCATGGGCCGGATGCGGCGGTCCGGCGCCTCGGCCATGAAGATCCGCGGCGCCCTCGCCGCGAAGGGCGTGCCCCAAGAGGTGCTCCAGGACACGCTCCGCGCGGCCCCCCCCGACGCCGAGGCGGCCGCCGCTGAAGCCCTCGCCCGTCGCCGCCGTTTGGGTCCGTACCGGGCGCCCGAGCTCCGTAAGGACCACCGGGCGAAGGACCTCGCCGTGCTCGGCCGCGCGGGGTTCTCCTGGCACCTCGCCACCTCGATCATCGATCGTGCCGGCGACGAGCCCAACCCAGACTGACCGGAGGCGCCGTTGTTGTTGCTGCTGCCCGCCGCCCTCGCCCTCGCCGTCCCGCCGCCCGACGCGGCGTGGGCCCCGCTGCACGACGGCCCGGTGACGATCGTGTGCGTGACCGCGGCAGACGGCCCGTGGTGCCGCGCGAGCGCCACCGTGACCGCGCCGCCCGCCACGATCGCCGAGCTGCTCGCCTCGTACGACCGTCACACCGAGGTGTTCCACTCGGTCTCGGAGCTCGTCGAGCTCGCCCCCGGGCTGCTGCACATCGTGCTCGACTACCCGTCGCCGCTCGCCGACCGCGACTATGTCGCGTCGTTCACCCGCGTCGACGAAGCCGACCGCACCGTGTTCCGCTGGCAAGCGGCCACCCACCCGAGCGCGCCGCCCGTCGACGGCCGCGTCCGCCTCGAGCACACCGCTGGGGAGTGGCGCCTCTCCCCCGCCGGCGCGCACACCCAGGTCGAGTACGTGTGGCAGGCCGACATCGGCGCCTCGATGCCCGCCTGGATCCAGGCGCGTGCCCGCAAGATGACCGGAGAGATGGTGCTGGGCGACCTCGCGAAGGGCGCCGGCGCCAGCCTGCTCCCGTGACCGCGAGCGCCGCTACCGCTTCGCCGGTGCGTTCGCCTCATCACCGGCCTCGTAGGGGCGCGATTCATCGCGCCCGCGCCCTGCCCGTGACGATCGGG
>CAIUDO010000175.1 GCA_903897935.1 uncultured Pseudomonadota bacterium | reverse complement strand
CCGCACGGGGCGGATGCAGGCGTAGAGGTCGAGCTCCTGCCGCAGCGCGACGTTGAGCGAGCGGATCCCCCCGCCGACCGGCGTCGTGAGCGGGCCCTTGATCGCGACCTTGAATTCGCGGACGGCCTCGAGGGTCTCCTGCGGCATCCATTCACCGGTCGTCTGGTGCGCCTTCTCCCCGGCGAGCACCTCCATCCAGTGGATCTTCTTCGCCCCACCGTACGCACGCTCGACAGCTGCATCGAAGACGCGGACGCTTGCATGCCAGATGTCGGGGCCGGTGCCGTCGCCCTCGATGAACGGGATGATCGGCTGGTCGGGCACGCGGAACTCGCCGGCGGAGGCTTCGATGCGCTCGCCCTTCGTGGGCACGACGGCGTACTTGTAGTTGGTCATCGCTCGTACGGTGGGGGGTGATGCGTGAAACCTAGACCACCCACCGCTCGGAGCAAGCGCGTCAGGCCACCCGATCTCGCGGCGCCTGTCCCTCGAAGACGTCGACGAGGTTGTCGAGCGCCCGCATCCCCATCGCGACGCGAGACTCGACGGTCGCGCTCCCCAGATGCGGCAGCAGCACGACGTCCTCACGACCCAGCAGGCCGGGGTGCACGACGGGTTCGCGTTCGTAGACGTCGAGCCCCGCCCCGGCGAGGCGCCCCCCCGCGAGTGCGTCGACCAGCGCGGCCTCATCCACCACGTCACCGCGCGCGGTGTTCACCAGCACCGCGTGGGCCGGTAAGCAGGCGAGCCGATGCGCGTCGATCAGGTGCCGTGTCTCGGTGCCGCCGGGCGTGTGCAGGCTCAGCACGTCGACCTGTGGCAGGAGCGCGTCGAGCGAGTCGACCCAGGTCACACCCTCCAGCGCTTCAGCAGTCGGGCGCCGCCGGCTCCACGCAAGCACCCCGCATCCCGAAGCCGAGACGCGCCCGGCGCGCGACCGCCTGCCCAATCCGTCCGAACCCGACGACGCCGAGGGTCTTCCCTGACACGCGCCGCCCGAGGTCGCTGGTCGGCCCCCAACCGTCCCAGCGGCCCGCTCGCACGCGCCGCTCACCCGCGCCGGCGCCGCGGAGCACCGCGAGCATCAGGAGGATCGCGAGGTCCGCCGTGTCGTCGGTGAGGACATCTGGGGTATTCGTCACGACGCACCCAGCCCGCACGGCGGCGTCGAGATCGATGTGATTCACGCCGACGCCGAAGTTTGCGACGACACGGCATCGCCCCGTCGCCCCCTCAAAGACCTCGGCCGAGAGCCGATCCGTGACGGTCGGGAGGAGCGCGTCGGCCGTCGCGATGGCGCGGCGAAGCGCCTCGGTCGTCAGGGGATGATCATCTGGGTTGAGCTGGACGTCGAACCGCTCGGCCAGGGCCGCCTCGACCGCCGAGGGTAACCGGCGCGTGACGACGACGCGGGGCCGCTCCGTCACGCCGACTCGGCGTACCAGCGCTGCGCGGCCGCGACCCCTGACCCAAGCGCGACGTCCACGCCGACCTCGCGAAGGGCGAGCTCCGTGCCACCGAGCGCGGCGAGGAGCATCAGCGGATTGAGATCGCCGAGATGTCCGATGCGGAAGACCTTGCCGTTCAGCCGGGCGAGCCCTGAGCCAAGCGCGAGGTCCCACCGCCGGGCCGCGACCTCGATCACCTGGCGCGCGTCGATGTCGTCCGGGACGAGGATCGCGGTGACGGTGTTCGACCGCCGCTCGGGATCGCGTGCGCAGAACTGGAGGCCCCACGCCGCCACCGCGCGCCGGACCCCCTCCCCGAGCCGCGCGTGTCGAGCGGCGATCGCGGGCATCCCGTCCTCAGCGATCATG
>CAIUDO010000174.1 GCA_903897935.1 uncultured Pseudomonadota bacterium | reverse complement strand
CTTCCGTCATCCGCCCTCCCGGCGGTCGCTTCGGTTCGGCCGACTTCGTCGGACGAACCTACGTCTCCCTTGGTCGGTGCGGGGCCCTGGCTGACGCCTCCGCCGCGAGCTGCGGAGCCGATCACGGGCGCCAGCGGATTCGCGGCGGACCGGGCCCTTCTTCCGTCATCCGCCCTCCCGGCGGTCGCTTCGGTTCGTCCGACTTCGTCGGACGAACCTACGTCTCCCTTGGTCGGTGCGGGGCCCTGGCTGACGCCTTCGCCGCGCACTGCGGACCGGTCACGGCGCGCGGGCGCCGTTCCAGGTGCGCACGTGGTCGCCGGAGCGCGCGTCGATGACGACCTCCTGCACGGTGTTCCCGTCGTAGGGGAGGGGCTGGTACAGCGCGTCGGTGCGCCACCCGCCGATGCCGTTGCCCCACACCGCGCCGTGGCCGAACCCGAGGATCGACTCGGGGGTGTAGACCTCGACGACCTCGAACGTCTCGCCGTCGACGCGGTACAACGACGTCGTGAAGTGCTCGGGCACCCACAGGTCGCCGCACTCGTCCACCGCGACGGCGTCGTGCCAGTTGCCGATCCGAGCGACCTCGACGGGGGCCGCGGTCGCGTTGAGGGCGGCGTCCAACGAGACCGCGAACAACGACCGGCTCAGCGTGCCGATGTACATCGTGGTGCTGTCGAGGCTGAAGTCGACGGCGTTCGCCGGCGTGTAGGCGCCCAGATCGACGACGAGCTCGAGCGCGCCGGTGTCGACGCGCGCCCGGTACACGTCCCCGTTGGCGACGTAGACGTGCCCGTCGGGGCCGACGGTGACGCCGTACAAAACCCCGACGCCGGTCGCGAGCGTGCCCGTTGCGCCGTCGGGCGACACCCTCGCGACCCGATCCGCGCTGAGCTCGGCCACCGCGAAGTCCCCGTCGGGCAGGCGATCGATCTGCTCGACCCACAGCATGCCGGGGACGAACGGGACCGCAGGGCCGTCGTAGGGGGACTTCGTCAACGTGCGGGACCCGTCCCACCCGACGAGGGTGCCGTCGTCGTCGAACGCGAGCCCGTGGTACGCCCGCGCGTCCGGCAGCGTGCGCACGCTCACCGGCGCGTCGATGCGCGCGTCGCAGTCGACCGTGGGCTGCGGCTCGGAGTCTCCCGTGTGCTCCGGTGGGGTCGTGGGCTCGGACGGATCGGGGCGCGGAGGGGGCGCCCCGGAGTCCTCCTTGGCACAGCCAACCAAGACGAGCACGAGTGCGAGGTGCCTCACTTGACCGGCTTGCCGCGCCAGGTGCGCACGTGGTCGCCGGAGCGGGCGTCGATGATGACCTCCTTCACCTTGCTCCGGTTGTACGGGAGCGGCTGATACAAGGCGTCCAAGCGCCACCCACCGACGCCGTTGCCCCACATGATCCCGTGCCCGTACTCCGAGGTCGGGCTCGCCCGATGGACCATCGTGACCTCGTAGGTCTCGCCATCCACCCGATACAGAGACGACGTCGAGTAGTCGGCGACCCAGATGTCCCCGCACTCGTCGACCGCGGTCCCGTCGTGCCATCCGCCGAAGCTCGCGACCTCGACCTCCTCGCCCAGGGGGTTCAGGTCTTCGTCGAGGTCGACGGCGTAGAACCCGCCGCCGATCGTGCCGATGTACATCTTGGTGCTGTCGAGGTTGAAGTCGAGCGTGTGGGCGGTGACGATCCGGCGGAGGTCGACCAGCAGCTCGACGACGCCCGTGTCGACCCACACCCGGTAGACGTCGCCGTTCGCGATGTAGACGTTGCCGTCCGGGCCGACCGTGACGCCGTACAACGAGCCGACCCCGGTCGCGATCGTGCTGGTCGCGCCGGTCGGGGTGACCCGCGCGAGCCGGGCGGCGCCGGGCTCCGCCACCGCAAAGTCCCCATCGGGCAGCCGGTCGATTTGTTCCACCCAGGTCATCCCGGGCACGAACAGCACGGCGGCGCCGTCGTACGGCGACTTCATCAACGAGCGCGACCCGTCCCAGCCGATGAGGTTGCCGTCGTCGTCGAACGAGATGCCGTGGTAGGCCTTCGCGTCGTCGAGCACCCGGACCTCGAACGGCTCGGCGATGCGCGCCTCGCAGTCGAGCTCAGGGAACGGCCCGGTGTCGTAGACCTCGGTCTCCTCGGTCTCCTCGGTCTCCTCCGTCTCCTCGGTCTCTTCCGTCTCTTCGGTCTCTTCCGTCTCCTCGGTGTCTTCGGTCTCCTCGGTGTCGACGGGCGGACCCGTCTCGGTGGTGGGAGGGGTCGTCTCGTTGTGATCTCTGCGCGGTGGGGAGGGGCCCAGGCCCCCGCTCGTGCAGGACAGCACCACCAACGAGAGCAACGGTAGCAGGCGCATGGACGAGGCTCCGGTGCGGGGTTCGCCCGCGGAGAGGTTCAGGGGGTAGCGACCGGCTTACCCTTCCAGGTGCGCACGCCCGCGCCCGAGCGGGCTCCGATCACGACCTCCTTGACGGTGCTGCCGTTGTAGGGGAGGGGTAGGTAGAGCGCGTCGGTGCGCCAGCCCCCCACGCCGTTGCCCCACATCAGACCGTGGCCATAGTCTCTGCCGGACGCCCGCAGGAAGTTGTGCACCTCATAGTCGTCCCCGCTGACCCGATACAGAGACGAGGTCGTGTAGTCGGCGACCCAGATGTCGCCGCACTCGTCGACCCGCACGCCGTCGTGCCAGCTCCCGAACGCCGCGACCGCCTCGGCCTCGCCGACCGGGTTCAGGTCGTCGTCGAGCGGGACGGCGAGCAGCTGCCCGGCCCCGATCGTGCCGATGAACATCGTCGTGCTGTCGAGG
>CAIUDO010000173.1 GCA_903897935.1 uncultured Pseudomonadota bacterium | reverse complement strand
GACGCGCGGGGAACGGGCATCGGGGCGGGGTGGGCGTCGAGGACGACGCGCGGGCGCGATGAATCGCGCCCCTACGAGCATCGGGGCGGGGTGGGCGTCGACGACGACGCGCGGGGAACGGGCATCGGGGCGGGGTGGGCGTCGAGGACGACGCGCGGGCGCGATGAATCGCGCCCCTACGAGCGCCGGGGCGAGGCGGGCGCGATGAATCGCGCCCCTACGAGCACCGGGGCAAGGCGGGCGCTGTTGGCCGCGCAGCCGAGCAGGATCGGGCGCATCGCGGGCCTCAGAAGTCGGCGCTGCCGGGCGTGCGCGGGAACGGCAAGACGTCGCGGATGTTCTGCATGCCGGTGATCCACATCAGCATCCGCTCGAAACCGAGCCCGAACCCACCGTGTGGCGTGGTCCCGTAGCGGCGCAGGTCGAGGTACCACCACAGCGGGGCCTCCCCCATGCCGCGGCGGGCCATCTGGTCGCGGATCACGTCGAGGCGCTCTTCACGCTGCGATCCGCCGATGATCTCGCCGATCCGGGGCACCAGCAGGTCGGACGCCGCGACGGTCCGCCCGTCGTCGTTCAGCCGCATGTAGAACGCCTTCTGCTCGACCGGGTAGTCGGTGACGAACACCGGCCCCTTGAAGTGCTCCTCGGCCAAGAAGCGCTCGTGCTCGGCCTGCATCGACGAGCCCCACCCGATCGGGAACTGGAACGACCTACCGCTCGCGGCCAGGATCTCCTGCGCCTCGGTGTAGGTGATGCGCGCGAACGGCTTGTTCACGATGTCGCGGATCGACGCTACGATCCCCTTCTCGATGCGCTGATCGAAGAAGTCGAAGTCGTCCGGCAGCGCGTCCATCGTGCCGTTCGCGACCGTGCGCACGAAGTCCTCGGCGAGCGACAGCACGTCCGACAGGTCCGCGAACGCGAGCTCCGGCTCGATCATCCAGAACTCGGACGCGTGGCGCGCCGTGTTGCTGTTCTCGGCGCGGAACGTCGGACCGAAGGTGTAGACGTCGCAGAACGCCTGCGCGAACGACTCGACCTCGAGCTGCCCGGACACCGTCAGGTACACCGGGTGGCCGAAGAAGCCCTCCGGCGCGTCTCCGGCGGTGACCGAGAACAGCTCGCCGGCGCCCTCGGCGTCCGCCGACGCGAGGATCGGGGTGTGGATCCACAAGAACCCGCGCTCTTGGAAGAACCGGTGCACGTTCGCCGCGAGCGCGTTGCGCACCCGGAACACCGACTGGAACGTGTTCGCGCGCGGGCGAAGGTGGGCGACCGTACGGAGGAATTCCATGGACGTCGCCTTCTTCTGCAGCGGGTAGTCGGCCGGATCACACGCCCCGACGACCGTGATGCCCGTCGCGTGCACCTCGAACGGCTGCCCGGCGGCCGGCGAGGCCACCCACGTGCCTTCGACGCGCACCGCAGCGCCGGTCCCGAGGTCCGCGCGATGGGTCTCGGCCTGCTCGGCCGTGAGCACGACCTGGACCGTCTTCGGCGTCGAGCCGTCGTACACGTGAACGAAGCTGACGTTCTTCGAGAACCGCGACGTCTTGACCCACCCGGTGACCACGACCGACGCGCCCTCGGTCGCCGAACCCAGCAACACGCGGATGGGCGTCCTCCGCGCGGAATGCTTGCCTGACATGCGGTCCCTCCGCGGGGCGTCTAACGCGGCGCGCGCGGGCTGCCGGGCCCGGTTACGCGCGGCCTCCCAAGCGTGCAAGGAGGGCCCGTGGCCCAGCAGTACATCTACCAGACCCATGGATTGAAGAAGATCGTCGACGGCGGCCGGGTCGTCATCGAGGACATCTCGTTGTCGTTCTACCCGGGCGCGAAGATCGGCATCATCGGCGCGAACGGCGCCGGAAAGTCGACGATCCTCAAGATCATGGCGGGCATCGACCAGGACTTCCTCGGCCACGCTTGGATCGACCCGTCCGCGACCGTCGGGTACCTCGAGCAGGAGCCGCAGCTCGACCCGAACCTCGACGTGCGCGGCAACATCGAGCTCGGCGTGAAGCCGCTGCGCGACCTGCTCGACCGCTTCGAGGCGGTGTCCGCGCGGTTCGGCGAGGTCCTCGACGACGACGAGATGAACGCCTTGTTCGAGGAGCAGGCCAAGCTGCAGGACCAGATCGACGCCGCCGGCGCCTGGGACCTCGAGCGCACCCTCGAGATCGCGATGGACGCGCTGCG
>CAIUDO010000172.1 GCA_903897935.1 uncultured Pseudomonadota bacterium | reverse complement strand
CTCCGTTGTGGCGGGCCTCGAATTGGCGTGCGACGGCGCCGACTGCGGCGCGGCGTCCGCCCCCGACCGGTACGCGTACGGTGGCGGCGTGCTGCACCTCGTGACGATCGACGGCGCGATCGGCCTGGTCCAGGTCGCGCGCGCGCGCTGGGGACTCGACGCCCGCCTCGGGTTCGACGTCGGCCGCGGCGCGCTGCCCGCAGCGTGGCGCGGCGACGACGGCAACACCTACGCGATCGGCGCGGAGCGGACGTTCGCCGCGTCGGCGGTGCGCGCGGGCGTCGCGGTCCGGGTGGGCCCGTGATCGCCTGGCTGGCCATCGTCGCGTTCGCAGCGCCGCCGCGTGAGGTGGGCGCGGCTCCCGACGCGCACGCGCAGCGGCCCGTCTGGTCGCCCGACGGCACCCGGCTCGCGTGGGAGGCCAACGACGTCGCGGCCCGTCGGGTCACCTTGTTCACCGGCCCCGTCAGCACCGCCGCGTGGACCCCGGTCCGCCCGGTCGCGATGAGCACGAGCGGGTTGACGAGCGGGTTCTCGACGGTCCGCGCCGCGACCGCCGTGTTCGACGCGGCGTGGGGCCCATCGACCAGCGGGCGCCTCGTGTGCGTCGGCGCGACCGACGAGCGCGACCACGACCTCTACCTCGACACGGGCACCGCCCTCGCGCCGTCCCCAGGCCCGGATGGGGGGCCCGCGTGGTCCCCGGACGGGCGCTACGTCGT
The DNA here is from genome assembly GCA_903897935.1 of uncultured Pseudomonadota bacterium. Taxonomy (GTDB): domain Bacteria; phylum Myxococcota_A; class UBA796; order UBA796; genus CAIUDO01. The sequence continues at coordinate 1,747 of CAIUDO010000172.1, read as the reverse complement.
CTTCACGTCAGCGCGCACCGGAGAGGGCGACCTCTACCTGCTGGACATGACCCAGCCCGCGTCGCCGCCCCGGCGCCTCACCTCCGACGTGTCCGCGTCCGAGGTGTGGCCCGCGTGGTCGCCCGACAGCGTGTCCCTCGCGTGGACCGGGCACGGCCCGACCGGCGACACGGTGTGGTTGTCGCCGTCGCTCGACAGCGCGCCGGTGCCCCTGGTCCGCTGGCAAGGGAGCCAGTTACATCCAAGCTTCTCGCCTGACGGCTCACGGATCGCGTGGTACGCCGACCGGGACGTGCCAGGGCGGTTCGATCTGTGGGTGGTCGCGCGTGCTGGGGGCGATCCGCGGCGGCTCGTCGACGACGTGGTCGCGAACGCGCGCGGCCCGACGTGGAGCCCGACCGGGCAGTCGCTCGTGGTGGTGCGCAACGACGACCAGCGCTTCGATCCCCTGGTGTGGGTGCCCGCCACGGGCGGCGCCGCGACCGTCCTCGACCTCGGGACGGTCAACCACGGCGACCTCGACGTCACCCGCGGGCCCGATGGCCAGACCTGGCTCGCGTGGACGGCGCAAGGGCTCGTCGACGAGCAGAGCCGCGCCTACCGACGGCTGTTCGTCGCCCCGATCGTCGTCCCGTAGGCTCGTTACGGCTTGCAACCCGGCTTGCGGTTCGCACTTCCGCGTAGTACACTCGACACGAAGTCATGGAGGCGAGATGCGCCTGGTCAACGGTCGGCGGGGTGGGAACGCGATCGAGTTCGCGCTCACGCTGCCTGCGTTCGTCTTCTTGGTCTTCTCGACCGTCGAGTACGGCTACTACTTCTACTTGTCCTCGCTCGTCGAGAACGCGAACCGGATCGGCTGCCGGCTCGGCGGCGTCGCTGACCCCGAGGTCGAGGATCCCGCGGCCGTGGCGCGCTCGGCCATCCTCGGCAAGCTCGAGACCGAGTACAACATCCCGTGCGACGATGACTGCGAGCTGCTCACCAGCGTGGTCACCTACGGCTCCGGCGCGGTCGACACCCCGGATCACCTCCGCATCGAAGACGACTACGTCACCTGTGAGCTGCGCCTCCCGTACGTGCAGACCACGGGCATGCTCAACGTCTTCCCGCCCGAGATCGTGTCCAAGATGGTCGTTCGCCTCGAGGTGCAAGAATGAACGCCCCGAAGTCCGCACTCGGCCGCATCCGCAGCGCGTGGCGCCGCGGGTCGGCGGTCGTCGAGTTCGCGCTCGTCACCCCCACGCTCGTCATCCTGTTCGCCGGCCTCATCGAGTACGGCCGCGTGTACAAGCAGATGAGCCAGCTGCAGGTGATCACGAACGACGCCGCGCGCGCGGGGGCGAGCGTGCCCGCGAGCGAGGATCCCGGCCTCAAGGCCGAGGCGAAGGCCCACGAGATCCTGTGGAGCTACGACATCCGCTGCATCTACTGCGTCTCCGCGACGGTCACCGACTCCGCGGTGGACTCGATCACGGTGGTGGTCCGGCAGCCCTACATCTCGATCCTCGGCCTGGTCCCTACGCCCCAGTGGATCGAGACCGAGTCGACCGTCATGATGTGGGAGCAGATTTAGCCCTTGAACAAGCGGTCAGCGGTCAGCGGTCAGCCCGGTCAAAGCCAAGCATTGCTCAGCGGCAGTCGACCGGGTTGTTCGCGTTCAGGTGAAGGTCGGTTGAGTCACCATCGCGCCATTATCGAGCTGGAAGCTGATGGCTGATGGCTGATGGCTGATGGCTCGGCCCTG
>CAIUDO010000171.1 GCA_903897935.1 uncultured Pseudomonadota bacterium | reverse complement strand
GGCGTCGTCAACGTCGACCGCGGGGTAGACGTCGACGGTGACCGCGCCGACCTGAAGGTCGAGCGTGAACGTGCCACCGGCGGTGCCGTACCCCTCGACGACGAGGCGGTCGGAGGTGATGATCTCCAAGCCGCACATTGGACCGTCGGGGATCGGCAGCAGATCCCCGAACCCGTACGTCTCGTCGACCGTCAGGGTGTCGACCGTGTTGTCACAACGGTCGATCCGGAGCTGGTAGACGGGCAACTCAAGGGCGGTGAACACGATGCCGGAGCCGGGGGCGGGGCCGGGGATGGGATCCCCGATCACGACGTTGGCGTGGGCGGAACAGACGAACAGCATCAGCGCGAGGATGCGCATGGGGGGCCTTCCTGGTGGTTTGCATGGCCGCGTTCTTGCGTCCTGCACACACCACCTAGGAGGGCTGGCATTCACGATCACCGTTTAGTTTGTATGTCTCGAATGCTCGGCAGCCGAGCGGCGGGGCGAGCGGTCTCTCGGCGGCCGAGCTTTCAGGGCAGCAGGTTCACGGGTGGGATCAGCGTCAAGGTGTCGTCTTCGAAGGTAGGTACGTACGCGCGGGCCGACGGGGGCGCGTCGCGGAGCAGCTCCTCCATGTTGGTGATGAGGCGCGCCACGGCGTCGCGGGTCAGCTTCTCGGTGGGCGTGCCGAAGCCGAGGTGCCTGGCGTGGGCGGCGATGGCGTCCGGGACGGTGAGGGTGCGGGCGCGGGCGAGGGCGCCGTACAGGGCGGCTTGGAGCTGCTTGAGGCGCACGCTCGCGATGAGGTCGCTGCCCGCGTAGATCAGGAGCTCGTGCGATGCGGTGCCTTCTTTGGGGCCGTAGGTGGCGCGCACCTCGGACTCGGTCGGCAGGGCGCGCCACAGGTCGCGGTTGTCGCGGTCGCGGAGCATGGCGGCGAGCGCCTTGCTGTGGCCGGAGACGAGCTCACGCACGCGGAGGAACGGGACGTCGACGAGCAGCACCTGGTCGGCCACCGGGACGCCGGACTCGTCGGCGAAGGCCTCGGTGGGGCAGGCGTACGTCGGGAGGATGCGCTGTTCCCGCAGGTGGGCTTCGAGGTCGGCGTGCAGCAGCACGTGCAGGAGGGAGTCGGCCCGTCGGCCGTGGAGGCAGAACGCGCTTTGTAAGGCGGCGCTGGTGGTCTTGCGCCCGCCGGCGAGCGACCCGATGATGGGGAGGGGGCAGGGTTCGTTGTAGAGGTCGCGCATGCGGTCGTGCAGGGCGTAGGACAGCTCGGCGCAGTCGGCGGCGGTGCGGAGGTCGTCTTGGTTGGGGCCGAGGGTGCCGAAGCCGCGGGGCAGGGCGTCGGTGGTGACGCGCTCGTTGTACCTGGGCAGAGGGTCGGGCAGGAGGGAGGGCACGCCGAGCGCGGCGGCGGTCAGCCGGAACAGGCGCGGGCCTTGTTTGCTGAGCGCGGAGCGGCCCGACAGGGTGGTCCAGATCTCGAGGCCGGCGATCCGGTCTCCGCGTTGATGCAGGGCCCACCACAGCTCGGTGAGCACGGCGGGGCTCTCGCCGAGCACCGCGACGACGTACACATCTCGCATCGGCACCTCGCGCGACCCATCGCACGCTCGGCGCTCGGCTGCACCCTTTGGTGTTTGCGGGCTCAGCATACACCCCTGCGCCGGGTGAGAGGCTGGACACCCGTGCCGTCAGCCGCGCGTGATGCGCTCGGTGAGCGGGAACGCGGCCAGCTCGACGACGAACACCTGGTCCGCCTGGGCGGCCCACCCGGTCGCGTCTTCGCTCGCCTTCATCAAGAACTCCCACATCGCCTTCCGCAGCTGGGGCAGGCGGTCGCGGGGCAGGGCGAGGGAAGCGGCGAGGAAGCAGGTGTCGCGCTCGTCGACGGGGCGGTCGCGGCCGGCCACCAGCGCGACGCCCGCGAGCTCGTGGACCTGCTGGTGGAACGTGAACGAAGCGACGCGCCGCACGGTGGGCCCGGTGTGCAGGTTGGCGTCGTTGGCGATCAGCGTGTCGCGTTCTTCGCGGACGAGGCCGAGGCGCAGGAGCGTCTCGATGGCGTGCCGCACGTCGGCGGGGGTCGGGCGCGGGCGGAGCTGGCTCGCGATCCACACCGGGTCGTATCGGAAGCCCGGCAAGCTAACCATTGTATGGAGCGCTACGTACAGCCAACGGCTCATGAACTCGAACAGGCCGGCGTCGATGCTGGGTTTTGCGAGAGAGGCGCGCAAGGCGCACAAGGCGTCCCAGGCGTCTGCGCGGGCGCGCGGGCTGCGCGCGTGGCCGAAGGCGACGAGCAGGCGGAAGTAGTCGGCTTCTTCAGCGTCGAGGCCGATGATCTCGATGAAGCGCTCCATGCGCTTGCTGCCGAGGGTCTTGTCGTACTTGGTGTACGCGAGCAGCACGGCGGGGTCTTTGGTGTTCATCTCGCGGGCGAGCGCGCGGTGCGAAAACTCGGGATCTCGTTCGCTTCTGGCGTCAAACCAGGCGGCGAGGTACGCGCGAAAGTCTGAATAATCAAAGACGTCGGGCGACAAGCTGGGCTCCGCGGCGGTCGGACTTCATTACGCGCGGGGGCGTCGGCGGACAGGTCCCGGGCGTGCGGAAGGTCACGTCGTGGGCGCACCTCACCTCCTGATCCGACCCAACGCCACCCTCGGGGCGCCGGTCGTTACGCTGCCGCATCACCACCACGGTCGCCGCGGCCGCCGCGACATACAGTACCTTGCCGTCGACGCCGGTTCGAGGGCCCCTCCGGCGCGGTTCGCACGACTCCGAATCAGTCGGCCCGTCCACGCGCCGAACGGCGCCGCGCGGCGGCCACCACGCGTACCCGAAGCCGCGCAACGTCCCGCCGAGCGCGAACGCCGCCCACGCGCGCCACCCAACCCACCCATCGCCGCCCGTCGGGCAGGTGAGCAGCGACCAAGGCTACCGAGGCGAACAACACCACCGCGATAGACCTACCCGGGACCACAACCTGGACGATCAGCCGCTCTGCCTACGTCGTGGCGGCGGTGATGGTCAGGTCAGGCAGGCCGAGGCCGACGCTGGCCAGGAACCAAGCGGACGGAGCCGAGCCGAGCAGGGCGGCGCCCGCAGCGGCTTGTTCGTGGCGAACGCGCTCCTATGCGGTCCCGTTGGTGGCGTCTGGTCTGTGGGCCACCCGGAGCGGTTCGTTGCGGCGGGTCGTCGGCCACCTCGCGCTCACGCTGGTAGCGGGCGTAGGGCTGGTCGGTCGGGTCGACGCCCGCCTCTCCCAGCACGCCGCGTACCGGGCGCTCGACGACGCGGCGCTCGTGGTGAGCGTCGAAGCGTCCCCCACCTTGACCGCGCTGGTCGACGAGCTGCGCGCGCGCACGAGCTGGGACGCGGCGTTGTCCCGCGCGTTGGCCGAACGACAGGTCCTCCTGGAGGCTGGGCGGCTGTTCGAGGGCACCCCGAAGGCCACCGAGCTGTGTGACGCGTCGGCGGATCGGCTGCACGATCTGCTCGCCGCGCGCGGGCTCGACGTGGCGCCGCTGGCGGGCCTGCGCGGCGACCACGGGTGGCGGTGCTGGCCGGAGTAGCGGTGCATCGCGACCGTTCGGCGGTGCGCGGCGGATGCCATCCAAGGTCGCCGAGCGTGATCGACGGGAACAATCCCGCTCGAACTTGCGTAGGGTCGAAGCAATCCCGCGTCAACTTGACAGCGCTGCTCCGCAAGGCCTCCGAGGCCACGGCGCCTGAGGTGGGCTGCCGATGGTGACGCTTCGCTGGTTCGAGCGCGCAGCGCATGATTTCGGGGCCGAGGCCTTGTCAAGTTGAAGCGGGATTGCTCCGACCGCACGTACGTTCGAGGCCGATTGCTCGCCTCGCAGCCCGTCGAACTCAGGGGTCGGCGGCGCAGGGCGCCCGCGATGGTTGGACAGGGCCGTCGAAGGACCCTGCCCGTGTCCCTCGATGCGTGTCCCTCCAAGGCCGGCGACGCGGTCGCGCGCGCACGGGTGCACATCACGTCGGGCACGAAGCGATGTCGGTGCACCAGGTGCCGGGCGACGTACAGTCGGGAAGCTGCGCCCCGGGCGACCCACGCGGTCGGGTCACAGGACGCCGCCCGGGGCCGCCGGGCGCGGCGTCGGCGTACCAGGAGGAAGTGGTGGCGGGGGCGACGGCGGGACGACGTCTTTCGAGCGCCGCCGCCGTCGACGCCGCCGCCGACACCCGGTACCATGCCCCCATGGCCAAACGTCCCCCCGACTGGCGCTCCCGCGCCGACCTGCTCGCTTGGGCCGAGCGCGCCGCCCTCGAAGACCTGTTCCGCGAGATCCACCGGGTCAACCCAACGGATCGCGGCCTTCCCACCGCCGAACGCGACGCCCGGTACGGCGTCAAGACCGCGCTGCAAGACCTGCTCGTCCGCCGGTTCGGCGACGCCCTCGTAGCGCGACCCGAACACGACGACCTCGTGCTGATCGTGCACCGCACCACCGGTCGCGACGCCGCGCACGTGCGGCTCGACCTCGCGTCGCCGGAGACCCGCCGGTGGGTCGATGACCAGCACCTCCCGTCCGAACCCGCGCCCGCGCGCCCCGCGCTGCCCGTCGCCGCCCGCCCCCGGAGCGGCGACCTCGTCGACGCCGGCCTCGCCGCGCAAGAGGCGTGGGACCTCGACGAAGCGGAGCGCCTGCTGACCCTCGCCGCGTCCGGCGGCGGCGCGCGCGCGCTCGGCGCATTGCTTCGTTTGCAGGTGGAGGTGCTCGGCAAGGACGACGCGGCGTGGCAGCGTCGTGCGGACGTCCCGCCCGAAGACGCCGCCCTCCGGCTGCTGATCGCGCTCGCCGGGGTCCGCTGCGGGCACCTCGAGTTGGCGGCGACGTACGCCGCTGGGTTGTCCGCCCACGCGCGCGGCGACGTGCTGCTGGCGTGCGCGCGGGGGTCGCTCGGGCGCGGAGACGACGTGTCGGCGCGGTCCTGGCTGGAGCAGCTCGGAGCGGTGGACCCCGCGAACGCGGGTCGGGTAGACGTGGCGTCGGAGCTGGAACGTCGCGCGCTGGAGCGCGCGGCGCCGCTGGTGGAAGCGCTGCGGGCGGCGGTGTCGTCCGGGGTCGGGGTGGAGGGGGCCCTGTCGGCGTTGGAGTCGGCGGCGCCGTCCCACCCCGAGGTGGCGCGGGCGCGGAGCGCGCTGGCGCTGGCGCGTCGCGACGCCGCCCGTCGGGAGCACCTGTCGTCGTCGGCGAAGGCCGAGGGGGAGGGGAGGTGGGCAGACGCGCTGGCGGAGCTGCGTCAGGCGGCGACGTACGGCGCGGACGTGTCCGATGCGATCGCGCGGGTCCGGGAGTCGGAGCGGGCGAAGTCGCTGGCGGCCGCGGTGGCGTCGCCGGGGTCCTCCCCCCCGCTGGAGGCGTGGCTGGCGGCGCCGTCGGAGGCGCGCGCGGCGTGGCTGGCGGGGCGGGACGACCCGGACCGGGAGCGGGCGCACCGTTGGCGGGAGGACGGGGCGCGGTCGCGGGTGATCGCGGAGGCGCTGTCGGCGCTTTCTGCGGCGCGGGTGGACGCGAACGCGGCGCTCGGGCTGGACGCCGACCCGCTGCTGTCGCGGGACGCCGAGGCGCGGTCGCTGCGCGCGTCGGCGTTGCAGGCGCGTGCGGCGCAGGCGCGTAGCCGGTGGGAAGCCGCGATGGAGGCGGCGCGAGCGGCGGTCGCCGCGGAAGACGGCGCCGCGGCGGTCACTGCGCTGGAGGGGGCCCCGAAGGGCGTCGACGACGACGCGCTCGCCGCGCTGCGGGACCGCGCCGAGGCGCTCGCCCGCGAGGCCTCTCTGGTCGCGTCCTATGAGTCGGGTCTAATGCTCGATCCCCTGCGATCGCGTGCCATCGCTCGGCGTCGCGTCGCCGAGCGTGCGGAGCCCAAGTGGGTCGCCATGCTCGAGCGGGTGAACGACCTCATCCACACGATGTGGCTCGTCGCTGACGCCGCGCCGACCGGCCCCTCACCCGTCCGCGACCAAGGGATGCCCCTCTTGAACCAAGCGCAGCCCATCGCGTGGCTGGACCCATCCACCGGGCGGGTCGAAGTGATCTTGGTCAACGCCCATCTGTCCCATGTGCATCTCATTCGTGTCGATGTCGAGACTGGCGAGGTCCGTCGGCAACAGACATTTCGCGTGTGGTCGCCACAGTGGCACACGCGATGGCACGTCGACGAATCTGGTTTGTTATGGTTGCACTCGGAGGACGGTTCGCTCTCCGTGCTTGACGCGTCCACGTTGGTGCTCCAGATGGCGTCACGCCTGGTCCTGCCGAACCGCGCCCCTGTGCAAAGTATCGCCACGCATGGGCGCGCCTTGCTGTGCTGGCTCGAGACCCGCTGTGAGCTTGTTCAGGTCGATGCTGGCGAGCCCGTTCGTCGCCTTGACTCGATGGCGTGCCGGCCCGTACAGACTCCCGGGAGTTCGTATCCGTTCGTCGCCTACGAGGAGGCCGGCGCGACCGTACGGATCGTGGGTCTCGACGCCCGCGGAGCCGTCGTAGATCGGTGGACCCTCTCTGGGATCCATCGCGACGAGCTTGCGATCGCCGCGGATCCCTCTGGCGACGGGCTGTGGGCGCAGTATCGCTCGAAGTGGCGCGAGCTTGGTTATGTCCGTCTGCGTCGCGGGGGGGCAGTGCAGCCGCTGCAGGGCACCGTGCCTGCTGCGTCTGGCGCGGCCGGATTTGCTTGCGATCGCCAGGAAGGCGTCGTTTGGGTGGTCATTACGATGTCCGACGACAAGGCGGACGTGGTCGGCTTGGTGGAGCGCGACGGCGCAATCCACGTCGTCGCGCGGGGCACACCCGGGACAGGGCCGGTCATCACCACCTCAGACGCTCGCGGCGTGTGGGTGTGCCGTAGAGACGCGCAGGATCGGGACGTGTTCGTTCGGTTGCGCGACGGTGTCGGGTCCGAAGGCACGCGCAGCCTCGGCCTCGGGGCCATCCCGTTGCGGGTCGATGGAGGGTGTCCGCGGCTCGTAGAGGCTGCGGGATCGCATGATCGGAGCGACCCGGAAAGGGCGGCGCTGATCGGTCTCGCCGCGACCCGCAGCGTCGATGGCGTCGCGCTCAACGCGTTCATGGAGAAGGGAGGCTCGGACGCCTATAGGTTGTTCGCCGGTGCCGGCTGCCCCTGGGTGTCATGGGCGGAGGTGTACGCCGCGTTTCGGGATCCACCGTCGATCATCGATTACGCGGATCGCGGCCACGCCATGCACCTCGCTGCGATCGCGGCCTTCGCCTCGGGAGGCGCGACGAAGCGGTCGCCCTCGCGCGGCGGGCCGCCGCGCACCCAAGCGTGTGCACCGCCGCCGACGTGCACGACGCGCTCGCCGCATGGGATGGCAACCGCGACACCCCCGAACGCGCCGTACTCGCTGATGTGGTTGACGCCGTTCGTAGGTTCGACGCGCTATTCGCCGAGGGTCGCTACGTAGAGGCCGCACGAGCGGTGTCCATCAGGGCGTGCCTGGGGTTCGCCGACGTGCAGTGTTGGGGGCGCCGCTGCCAGGCTGCGCTCCTCGCGCACGACTTGCCCGCGGTCGAGCGATACCCTGCGATCACGGGTTACCACGCGCTCTACCGCAATCAAGGGCGAATCGACTTACCGGTGCCGGGCGCGTGGGACCGAGAGCGCCTTGACGACGTGGGTGATCGGGCCGCGGAGTGGCTCATCGCGGCGCACGAGGAAATGGTCGAGCGCGCCCGCGTGCGTTAGGGGACGGGTCTGAACAATCTTCTCAGGTCTGGTGTCTCCGGCGCGCCGAGGACGGCGTCGTGCATGCGTCGAGCGAGGCGGTGTCGTCCTCGGTGATGCCGGGGGCAGCGGAACGAGAAGGTTGTTCACCCGTCCCCTTGGCAGAACCAACGTTTGGAGACGCCGCATTGCTGCTGCTCGCGCTCGCCGCCGCCGCCCCGTGGTCCCGGTACGAAGCCTGCGACGTCCCCGCCGCGGACCTCGCCCACCAAACCACCCCCAGCGCCGACGCGTGTGAGGCCGCCTGCGCGGCCCGCCCCGACTGCGCCGGCTTCACCTTCATCAGCGGCTGGGGGCGGTGCAACCTCGAGTCCGATGCCTCGCGCCGCGTCACCGTGCACCTGTGGGCCGCCCACGTCGACACCGTCGACGGTGCCCGCGTCGCGCAGCCGCCCGCCCGCGACACCGACGACAGCGGCAAGGACCTGCCCGGCGGCCCGTGGTCCGCGGCCGACCCCGTCGCCTGTGCCTCGTTGTGCGTCGGGCGCGCCGAGTGCGTCGGTTACGTGTTCGTCGAGGGGTACGCGACCTGCTGGCTCAAGGCCACCCAGGGCGCCCACACCCCCAAGCAGTTCACCTGCGGCGCCCGCGCCGACTGACGAGGAGCCTCCATGCGTTGGTTCGTGGCGTTGGTGCTGGCGAGCGGCGTCGCGTGTGGCCCGGCGGCAGACACCGGCGAGCCCCCCGAGCCCGCCGCGTTGCCCGGCTTCGGCGTGGTCCTGCCCGACTGCGCCCCGTGGGACGGCCCCGCGTACGAGCTCCGCTTGTTGCTCGACGAAGAGGCGTGCGACGCGACCTCCAGCGGCGCCACCGTGGTGATCGACGTGTACACCACCGACATCGCCGCCGGCGACACGTTCGACCTCAAGGACTTCGACGTCGGGTTCATCCGCTACATCGGCCCGGGAGGCGAAGAGCCCGCCGCGATGTCGGCCACCCTCACCATCGACGCCTGGCGCGACGGCGACGACTACGCCCGCGGCCGCGTCGACGCCAGCTTCGACGAAGGCACGGTGGTGCGCGGATCGTTTGCCGCCCTCGCCTCGTGCATCGAGGGCGCCGATCCTCCTTTGTGTGGCTGACGCGCAGCGCCGTTGCCTGCCTCGTCGCTGGCGCTGCTGGCCGCTACCCCGGCCACGGCCCGTCGAGGCGCACCCGCAGCAGCTCGGACGGCACCTCGGGGTCGTCGACGTCAACGACCACCAGCGCCTCCCCCGGTGATACCCGCGCGAGGCCCTCCACTTTGCAGGCCACCACGTCGCCGCGCGCGTCGGTGAGCGGCGCCCACGCCCCGCCCGCGTCGTCCGCCCACCCGAGCACGGAGCCGGCGACCGGCCCGTCCGCGACCGCGTCCGGCGACGCCTCAGCGGCCGCGCAGAACATCCAGCGCGCCTCCGACAGCGGGCAGCCGTCGGTGAACGTCAGCGGCACCCCGCCGAGTGCCCCCAGGGACCATCGCGCCCAGCGCGTCACCGCCGGCGGGTGCCCGGCCTCCAAGGCGTGCAGCCAGCGATCGTCGAGGTCGATCGTCGCGTCGACGCCCCCCGCCCCGTTGCCCCGCTGCAGCAGTCGCAGCCCCCCGCTCGCGGTCCGAAACGCCCCCTCGAGGTTCAGCGGAGCGCCCTCCGGCAACGCCGCGCGGACGGCCCGGTAGAGGGGTGACCCGTCGATCATCCGCACAGGATCGTGGCCGTAGGCGATCAGCAGCCGCTCGCGGCGCGCGGTGGACCCGCTGCCGAACACCACGAGCGCGGGCCCGGCCAGGGTCGGCCACACACACGCCGCCTCGAAGTCCGCTTTGTGCGCCTTGTTGCCGCGCGCGTCGTCGAACTGCCGCACCCCGTCGGGGGAGGGCAGCGCGCGCGCCGACACCCCCGACCCGTCCAGTCCGGCCAGGAACAACGCGTCGTCCTGCACGACGACGTACCCGCGCCCGAGCCGGACCAGCGCGGAGGCCGCGCGCACGTGCCCGGGACGGTCGACCGACGGAGCGGCCCCGTCGTCGTAGCGGAGCGGCGACCGCGCGATCACGCAGGCCACGAGCCGCTCGTCGCGCGCGATGACGCGGACGCCGCTCACCCGAGCTCGCGCCGGATGACGGTCAGCTCGCGCGTGCCCGCCCCGTTGGACACCGTCACGACGAGCGGGCTGCCGGCTTGCCCGCCCACCAGATCGACGAACTCCTGCATCGGCAGGTCCTCGGTCGGCTGCCCGTCGAGCGCGACCACGACGTCGCCCGCGGTGAGCCCGGCCTCTTCGGCGCCCCCGCCGGGGATGACCTCGTCGATGCGGACGCCGCCTTCGACCATCGACACCTTCACGCCCAAGCCTGCCCGCGGGTACCCGGGGAGGGTGAAGTTCACCAGCGCGTCTTGCCCGGCGACCGGGGTGATCTCGACCGCGTCGCTGACCGTGCGCAGCATGCCGTCCTGGCGCATCGCCCGCATCGAGCACGGCTCCGCGACCACCTCCATGAAGTAGTGGCCGTCGTCGTCGGTGTGCGCCAGGCTGCCGCACCCTTCGACCCACGCGTTCTTGGCGGGCTTGCCGTCGCCTTGGTGCGTGACCGTCCCGGTGACCACGGTCTCGCCGGAGGTGAGCTGGATCGGCGCGTCGTGGCAGCGCCCCGGGCCGTCCGCGGTCGCCCCGCCGAAGCGCACCTTGGCGGGGCCGAACCCCTCGATGGTGAGCCAACCTTCGTACTCGGAGCGCGGGTCGTTCGGATCCAGCTTGACGAGCGGCAGGTACGCCTTGCCGAGCACCACCTCGACGACGCGCCCGTTGCCGTCGCTGTGACCGTCGATCGCGAGGTAGCCGGCGGCGACCGGCAACGGCGGCGCGACGTCGCACACGACTTGCACGTTCGGATCGGCCTCGAGCTCGGCTTGGCGCGCCAGCAGCGCCTCGTGCTCGGCGGCGGCCTCGGCGACGAGATCGGCCCTGGCAGCGGCGGCGGTCCCAGGCGGCGGGGCCCCGAGCGTCGGGCGCGCGGTTGGCGCTGGCGCGTCCGGGGTTTGCGCGACGGGCGCCGGTCCGGGCGCGATAGCGTCGTCCGACAACCACCACAACAACGCGAGCGCGAGCGCCCCGAGCGCGACCGCGGCGCCCGTCCGACGTCGGTTCATGACGACCTCCAGAGGCCGGTGATGGTGCGCCTCGGCGGTGTCCTGGGGTGTCACGATGTGGCGGGCGGCGTCGCGATCATCGGAGCCCGCTGCGCCACATCGCGAACACCTCGCGCGCGAGCCGCTCGGCGTCGTCCGGCGTTCGAACCAGCTCGGGCGGGATGCGGCCGTCGAGGATCAGCATCGCGAGCCCGTGCGGCAGGCTCCACGCCGACACGGCGGCGAGCAGGGGCGGATCGTCGGGCCCCACCGCCTGCGACGCCGCCTCGACGAGCAGCTGGAACGACGGCTCGTCTCCCTTCTGGGTGTGCGCGCCGCCCAGCGCCTCGGAGAACATCACGCGGTGGTGCACCGGGTGCGTGACGGCGAAGCGCACGTACGCGACACCGTACGCTTCGAGCCGCTCACGCGCCCCGGTGACGCCCGTCATCGCGGCGCGACCGGCCTCCGCCAGCCAGCCGAACCCCTGCTGGGCGATGGCGAGCAACAGGTCGTTCTTCTCGGCGAAGTGCCGGTACGGCGCGGCGTGGGAGACCCCGGCGCGCCGCGCGCACTCCCGGAGGCTCAGGCCCTGGACGCCGTGCTCCGCGATCAACGCGACCGCGGCGTCGATGAGCGCCGCCCGTAGGTCGCCGTGATGGTAGGTAGAAGCTCCACGAATGGAGTTTGGCATCGCGTTGTGTTCCTTTGTGTTGACAGCGACAACATTCCCGGTCATGTAGGCATCGACAACATAAGCCATCGGGAGGCGAGATGAACCGGGTGCGTGCAGAGCGGTTGACGGTGCGGCAGGAGGAGCCGTTCGTCGTGTTCCTGATTGGGGCGCGTATCAACAAGTGGTGGCTGCTTCCGGTCGCCTGGGCGGTCGGCGCCGCGATGGGCCGGATGATGAAGGAGCTCGAGTCGAACCGGGAGCTCGGGTTGGTCGCGTCCGAGCAGTTCTTCGGTCGAACGTTGATCCTCGTCCAGTACTGGAAGTCGACCGAGCACCTGTATCGGTACGCGCGCAGCAAGGACCACGAGCATGTCCCGGCGTGGAAGGTGTGGGCGCAGCGCCTCGGGATGAGCGGCGCGGTCGGGATCTGGCACGAGACGTACGTGATCGAGCCCGGCGCGTACGAGTGCGTGTACCACCACATGCCTGCGTTCGGGCTCGGGCGGGTCGGCGAGCTGGTGCCGGCGGAGGGCCCCCTGAAGACGGCGGCGGGTCGGTTGGGGCACTTCGGGAAGAAGGAGGTGGCGGCGTGAGCCTGCGTGGGCTTCCACGAAGCGCGAGGCAGGCTGGCTGGAAGCCCGCGCTCCGGAACGAAGCGTCCGGGCTGCAAGCGGGCTGAAAGCCCGCGCTTCGGAACGGATCGCTCCGCGCTGCAAGCCGCACCGCCGCGCTCCGGAACGAATCGTGCCGGCGCGTGCCTACTCCGACGCCGTCGCGACCCGCTGCAGGGCCTGCTTGCACGCCTCGCGCCGCGCGTCTTGCTTCCGCGGCCCGCTGCCCGTCACCGTGACGCCCTCGATCACGAGCGTCGCGTGCCAATACTCGCGCGGGGGGACCCCCTCCGACGTGTACGTCGGAGGATCGGGGGCGCGCTTGTACGCTCGCTGGTGCCACTCGCCAAACACCACGATGGCGTCGGCCTCAGCGGGGGGAGGGAGCGTCGGGGGGAGCCACCGCTGCACCATCGCGATCGCCGCAGCCTCTGCCCCGTCGAGCACGGTCGCCCCGAGCAGCGCGCACGCCGCGCCCTCCGGCAGGTTGCACGCCCGCAGCGCGCGCCCGCGGGAGCGCGCGAACGCCTCCCGCCGGGACAGGAGGGCGCTCGCGTCGTCGTCCTCGGCCCGCTCGAACAGCCAGCGGGTGACCGCGTACGTGAGCAGGGCGTCGCCGAGCACCCGCAGGCGACCGTGCTCCGGATCGTCCGGATCGAGCGCGCACGCCAACAAGTCGGGATCACCGAACCCGTAGGCGAGCAGCTCGAGGTGGTGCCCCGTCGTGTCCCTCATCAACGGCTCCGCCGTGAGTGTCGCGCACGGCGGGCCCCCGGGTCAACCGCGCGCCGCGGCGCGCGACGACGCGGCGCGGGCGCGTCACCCCTCCAGCTCGGCCTGGAGCTGGCGCTGCACCGCGTCGACGCCGAGCTGGCACCACGCGCACGATCCAGCTTCGCACGACGCTTCGTGCTGGCTACGCACGGTCATCACCGGCACCGTCGCGTCGCGAAGGACCGCCTCGGCGACGCTGCCGAGCAGCGCCCGCGCGACGCCCTTGCGCCCGTGGGTACCCATCACGATCACGTCGGCGCCGAGCTCCTTGGCGATGTGCAAGATCGACGACGCCGTCGCGCCGCGCCCGACCCGCTCCTCGACGCGACAGCCCGACTGCTGCGCGAGCCGCACGAACGGGAGCAGCCGCTGGTGGGCGTCGCGCGCGAGCACCTCGATCGCCGGCACCGGCTCGGGGTCGTCCGAGGTGCGGATCGGGGCGTCCTCGCGCACGCCGAGGGGCGTGTCGACCGCGGTCATCAAGATCAAGCGCGCGCCGGTCGGGATCGCCAGGTCAACGGCGTGGGCGAGCACCTGCGCGGAGCAGGGGGAGAGGTCGATCGGTACGAGCACGGTCCGGAACGGCATCGGGCACCTCTGGTGGGGCGAAGATCAACATCCGTGCCAGCGCAGGTGGTAGCTTCGCTGGGTGCGACGGATCTCGCCCCTGCTGCTGATCGCCTCGGCGCTGGTCCTCACGCTGTTCGGCGTGTGGGACCTGCTGCACGTCAAGCGCCTGCTCGAGGTCAACCTCAACGACTTCGGGCGATTCTACTACGGAATGGTCGCGTGGCTCGCTGGTGGCGACCCGTACGCGCCGAACCTCGCGACGCCGGTCGACCTCGGGGACGGCGTCGTTCTCGAGCTGCTGAACCTCGGCACCCCGCCGTTCTTGTTGGTGATCTTGCCGTTCGCGCTGCTCCCGCCCACGACCGCGATCGCGGCGTGGGGCGTGGTCAGCGTGGCCAGCCTGGCCGTCGCGGCGCGCACGGTCGTGCGGTCGCTGGAGCTGCGGCCGGGGCCGGGCGAATGGCTCGTCGCGGCCGCCGCGTTCGTCGGGTTCGCAGGCACCGCGGCGCAGCTCGTCACCGGGCAGGTGGTGTGGTTGCTCGCGGGCCCGTTCGCGCTCGCGTGGCGGGCGTCGCGTCGCGACCAGTGGGCGACCGCCGGAGCGCTGTTTGGTCTGCTCGCGGCGTTCAAGCCGTTCTTCTTGGTGTTCGGCCCGTGGCTCCTCCTCCGCTCGCCCGCGCGGGGCGGGGGCGGCTTCGTGCTCGCGTTCGGCGGGGCGTGCGCCGCGGCGACGCTGGTGATGGGCGTCGACGCGTGGACGGGCTGGCGGGGCGCGATGGACGAGGTAGGGTGGGCGTGGTTGCCCATGAACGGGAGCGTGTTGGGCGCGTTCGCACGGGCGCTGGCGCCGGGCCCGGTGTTCACGCCGTTCGTCGACGCGTCGTCGTGGGTGCGGCCGCTGTGGCTCGGGTCGGCGGGGCTCGTGCTCGTGGTCTCGCTGATTCGTGCGTGGCGCGCTGAGGCCGACCGCGCCGTGTTGATCTTGTTGTTGGGCGCGTTGTTGGCGGCGCCGGTGGGGTGGGTGTACTACCACCTGCTCGTCGTGATCCCGCTGCTCGCTCACCTCCAGCGGCGTCCGCCGCCGGGCCTCGTGGTGGTCGGGTGGGTGGTGGCGTTCGGGTTCCCGTTCGCGGCGTCGTGGTTGTTTCGCGACGTCGCTTCGCTCGTCGCGACGGTCGGCGCGACGTACCTGTGGGGAACGGTCGGGATGTGGCTGGGCGCGCTTCGCCCCGCTCCTCCCTCGCACCCCGCCCCGACGTGAACGCCCGTGCGCGCGCCATCGGGATAAGCAGGGGCCCTCGGAGAGCTGATGCCCGCGCTGACCCTGATCCTGGCGTTGTCCTGTAACAAAGCGCCTGACGCCGATCCGTCGCCGCTGCTCGACGTGCCGGAGACCGGCTCGTTCGACCTGCCTGGCCTCGTGCTGCCCGTCGTCGTCGTGCACACCGAAGGCGATATCCCGCACATCTACGCCGCGAACCGGGAAGACCTCATGCGCGTGATGGGCTTCGTGCTCGCGCGCGACCGCTACTTCGTCATGGACATGACGCGCCGGCTGTCGAAGGGCACCGTCAGCGAGCTGCTCGGCGACGCCGCGCTCCAGTCGGACATGGAGGCGCGCGGCACCGGCATGACCGCGGTCGCGCAGTCGGTCAAGGACAGCGCCACCGACGAGCAGTGGGCGTGGTTCGTGGCGTTCTCCGACGGCATCAACGCGTACGTCGACCTGGTGTGGCAAGACGAGATGGACCCGCCCTCCGAGTACGAGCTCGCGGCGCCGCTGCTCGGCAAGAACGACGCGTTCGAGCTCGTCACCAAGTTCGAGCCCGAAGACGTGGCGGCGATGGCCGCTACGATCGTCTACGAGCTCGGCTACGAGACCGGCGACGTCGGCGACGGCCTCGACTACGGCCTGCTCGAGACCGCGTTCGCGGGCCAGGCGCTCGAAGAGCTGCGCCGCGCCGGCGCCTACGACGACGTGTGGGGCCGCATCGAGCCCGTCTACCCGGTCGCGAGCGCGCCCGGCTGGGGCACCGGCGGCGCCGCCGCGTACGCGTCCCGGCCGAAGATCCCGCACGTCCCTAGCTCGATCCGCGACCGCTTGCGCCCGAAGCTCGACCGCATCCAACGCCGGCTCCGGCGCGACCATGAGGCCGGCTTCGGGTCGAACGCGTGGGCGATCACCGGCCAGCACACGTCCGACGGCCGCGCCCTGCTCGCCGGAGACGGCCATCTGCCGCTCACCGTTCCGTCGTTGTTCTACCAGATCGGCCTCGACACCGAGCACTTCGGCGGCGGCAGCACCCACCAGATCGGCCTCGTCATCCCGGGCTTGCCGTTCCTCGCCGTCGGCACGAACGGCCAGGTCGCGTGGGGCCAGACCCAGCTCATGGGCGACATCACCGACTGGTACGTCGAAGAGATCCAGCTCGACGACGTGGGCTACCCGTCACAGTCGTACTTCCAAGGGGAGTGGCACGGCCTCGTCTCGGTGCCGGAGACGTACACTGTGGCCGACGTCGCCGCGCTCGAGTCGGTCGGCCGCACCGAGACCTGGGACCGCTACACCACGTTCGACGGCCGCTGGATCACCGACATCGAAGGGGTCGACGCGTCGTCGGACAGCGAAGGCGCCGTCGTCAACGTGCTCGGCTCGTACGTGATCCCCGGCGACACCGACGGCGACGGCAAGATCACCGCGATCAGCTTCGACTACGCCGGCTTCGAGGCGGGCGGCATCATCTCCGCGGTCGACGGCTTCGGGCACGCGAGCGACGTGTGGACGTTCCGCGAGGCCACGAAGAAGCTCGTCGCCTACTCGCAGAACCTCGTGGTGGCCGACTCTGGCGGCTCGATCTTCTACACCGGCTACCAGGGCGTGCCGTGCCGGAGCGGGCTGCCGCGCAACGAGGACGGGACCTGGAAAGACGGCGCGCACCCGTCGCTCCTGCTCGACGGCACCCAGTACGGGGCGTTCGAGATCCCGCGCAACGCCGACCTGTCGGTCGACGAAGACCACGCGAGCGACCCGGCGCGCTGCGTCGTCCCGTTCGACGCGTACCCGCAGAGCGTCGATCCGCCCGAGGGGTTCGTGCAGACGGCCAACAACGACATCGGCGGCCTCACGTTCGACAACTCGCTCGAGAACGACCCGTGGTACGTCGGCGGGCCGTGGCTGGAGGGCTTCCGGGCCGACACCATCGCGTCGAGCCTCGCCGCCCACGTGGCCGCGCACACCGGCACCGTCGACACGATGAAGGAGCTGCAGGCCCACACCGGGTCCCGGATGGGCGAGACGTACGTGCCCGTGCTGCTCGACGCGATCGCGGCCGCGCGCGCCGGCGCGTCCGCCGATCCCTCGTCTTCGGAAGGTCGGATGTACGCCCGGTACGCGGCGAACGCCGCGGCGTGGGACGAGGTCGAGCAGCGCATGATCGCGTGGCAAGAGTCCGGGATGCCCACCCCGTCGGGCGTCGACACGTTCTACGCGCCGCTGCAGCCGGGCGACGAGGAGAGCTCCGTCGCTACCACGATCTTCGCCACCTGGGTCGGCCGCTACTTCCGCCAGGTGTTCGACGACGAGCCGATGCCCGGCTTGTGGCGCCCCGGCGGCGACACCGGCAAGACCCGCCTGCTGAAGCTGATGCTGGAGGGCCGAGGCACGAACAGCACCGGGTTGTCGTCGTACAACCCCGCGACCGGCGAGTCCGCGTTCTTCGACGTGCTCGGCACCGACGAGCTCGAGTCGAGCGACGAGGTCGCCGGGATGGCGCTCGAGACGGCGCTCGCGTTCTTGTCCGGCCCGTCGACCGGTGACGGCGCGGGCGGGTACGCCACCGCCGACATGTCAGCGTGGATCTGGGGTTATCGCCACTGGGTGCACTTCGACTCCATCCTGCTGGAGCTGCTCTCCGGGTCGGGCTTCGAGGCGCTCACCGAGCCGTTCGCGATCACGCCCGCCCAGATCCCGCTCGCCGACGGGATGAGCCCGGTCGACCCGCGGGCGTCGTTGCCCGGCTTCCCACGCCCCGGCGATCAATTCGCGGTCGACGCCGCGAACCCCGGCCTCGACGGCGAGACGTTCGACTACGGCTCGGGGCCGGTGTTCCGGATGGTCATCGCGCTCGGCCCGGACGGCGTCGAGGGGCACAACATCCTGCCTGGTGGGCAGAGCGGGCAGATCGACAGCGCGTTCTTCTCGGATCAAGCGGAGCTCTGGCTCGGCAACCAGACGTGGCCGATGCGGTTCACCGTCGACGAGGTGCTGGCGGGCGCGGTCGGGCGCGAGACGTTCCAGCCGGCGCCGAAGTGAGCGAGCGGAAGCACCACCAGGCGTTCACGCGCGGCGAGCTGATCGGCGCGTTCCTGGCGCTGAGCGGCGCGGCGGTGCTGCTCTACACGTTCGGGTGGGTGGTCGACTTCGGGTTGAACTGGGGCCAGGCGCCGTGGGAGCTGTTCGTGCTGCCCGGGGCCGCCTCCACGCTCACCAACTTCGGTGAGGTCACCGTCGGCGTGCTCGCGGTGTCGCTCACCGTCGTCACCATCATCGTGGAGCTGGCGTCCAACCGGTACACCCCGCGCATCACCGAGCTGTTCTTGCGCGACCCGATCAACGCGCTGGTGCTGTCGTTCTTCGTCGTCAGCGCGGTGTTCATCGTTTGGGTCGACATGAGTCTGTACGGGATGGTGTGGCCGTCGTTCATGGCCGGCACGTCGGTCGTGCTCATGAGCCTGAACCTGTTGATGCTGCTGCCGTACTTCGCCTACGTGTTCGACTTCTTGTTGCCCAACCGGGTCGTCGGGCGCATCGAGAAGTCGAGCGCCCGGGCCATCCGCCGGGTCGCGCGGGGGGCACGGTCGGTCAACGGGGCCCGTCACGACGTGCGCATCGCGGTCGAGCAGCTCGGCGACGTCGCCCTGAACTCGGTCGACAAGAAGGACAAGGCGATCGCGTTCGCCGCGATCGCGTCGCTCGAAGAGGTGGCCAAGGAGGAGATCATCCAGAAGCGGTCGCTGCCCGACGCGTGGTTCGCCACCACCGACCTCGGCACCGAGGACCAGGACTTCGTCGCGCTGCACCCCGCGATGGTGCGGGTGCTCGAGGCGCGTCGCACGTGGTTGTTGACGAAGATCCTTCGTCAATACCAGGTCGCGTTCGGCGAGGCCGTCAACGAGATGCGCGACGTGAACCACCTGCTCGCGATCCACACCCGTCGCCTCGCGCAGACCGCCGCGGATCACCACGACGAGCCCGCGCTCGAGCAGTGCATCCGCTTCTTCAACACCTACCTGCGCGCGAGCATCAACGCGCGCGACGTACGCACGGCGTACAACGTGCTCAACGAGTACCGGGTGCTCGCCGAGCACCTGCTGCGGCTCGGCCGGGCCGACGTCGTCGTCACGCTCGCGCAGCGCGCCAAGTTCTATGGGCAGCTCGGGTTCGCGGTCCAGATCCCGTTCGTACTCGAGACGGTCGCGTACGACATGGCCACCCTGCTCGAGCGCGCGTGGGAGACAAGCGCGTCGTGTCACGACGCGCTGCTCGACGTCTTGCTCGACGTCGACCGCGAGGCCCGGGTCGACACCCAGGAGCGCTCGCTGCGCGGCGTTCGGAAGGCCCAGGCCAAGTTGGCCACGTTCTACCTTGGTCATGGCGCGGAGCACCACGCCCGTCGCATCGCGCGGGACATGGAGCACGAGACCCACGAGCGGCTGTCCGCCATCTGCCAGGAGCTCGAGTCGGTGACCGAGCAGGAGTACTGGGAGGTCAGCGACCGCGGCGTACACTTCGACTACCTGCCGCCGGACCGTCGCCCCCACCTGCGCACCTTCCTCGGCTGGCTCCCGGCGTGGCGGGCGCCATGATCCTCGCGCTGTGGTTGGCCTGCGTCGCCGATCCGTGGGATCAGGACGGCGACGGGCACCCGCTCGGCGCCGACTGCGACGACGAGAGCGCCGAGATCGGCCTCCCGACCCCCTACTACCCGGACCGGGACGGGGACTTCGCCGGCGACCCGCTCGGGCAGATCGTCGCGTGCAGCCAGCCCGACCGCTACCTCGAGCGGGCGGGCGACTGCGACGACCTCAACCCCGACACCCACCCCGGCGCGCTCGAGCTGTGTGACTTCCAAGACAACGACTGCGACGGCGAGGTCGACGAGCGCGCGATCGACGCCGAGCTGTGGTTCCCGGATGTCGACGGGGACACCTGGGGCGACGACGAGGGCGGGCTGCTCTTGTGTCGGGTTCCTGAGGGGTGGGTAGAGACCCCCGGCGACTGCGACGACTACGACCCGCTGGTCAACCCGGACGGCGAGGAGGTCGACTACGACGGGATCGACGGCGACTGTGACGGGTGGAGCGACTTCGACGCCGACCACGACGGCTTCGTATCGGACGCGTATGGGGGGGTAGACTGCGACGACGGCGACGCGGGCGCGTTCCCCGGGGCGTTCGACCTGTGCCGGTCGGGGTTCGACGAAGCGTGTGACGGGGTCGACGCGACGGAGTGTCGGTACTGGGAGCAGAGCCCGATCGTGTACCAGCGAGGGGCGGTGGTGGGGGACCTGGGGTCTGGCGTGGGGGCGTCCGCCGCGGCGCTCGGCGACACCGACGGCGACGGCGCCTCCGACTTCGCGGTCGGCGCGCCCGCGTGGTCCGAGGTCATCTTCCAGGGCGGCGCGGTGTACGTTTCGTCGGGGCCGCCGCTCGGGCGGGTCATCCTGCCGGACGACGCGGTCACCTACGAGGATCTCGCGCCGGTCACCTCGCTCGGCAGCGCGGTCGCGCGAGTGGGCGACGTCGACGGAGACGGCCTCGCCGACCTCGCAGTGGCGGCGAGCGCCGCCGGGGTGGACCTCGACGAGCGCGGCGACGTGCGGGTGATCCTCGCGCCGTTCGACGAGGCGGCGTTCGCGACGCCGTGGTTGGTGTTGCCCGGCGAAGACCGCGACGACCGCGCGGGCACGGCGATGGTGTCGGGCGATCTGGAGCGCGACGGCGAGGTCGATCTCATCATCGGGGCGCCGCTCGGCGGCCCGACGGTCAGCGGGGTCGTCTACGTGGTCGGCACACAACAGATCGGCCTGCAGCCGCTCGGATCGTCGGGGGCGCGGTGGGCGGCCGCGATCCCGGGCGAGGAGGCGGGCGCCGCGGTCGCGATCGTCGGCGACACCGACGGCGACGGCCTCTCCGACGTGGTGGTGGGCGCGCCGGGCGCTCCGAGCGCGAGCGGGGCGTTCGACGCGGGGCGGGCGTACCTGGTGCGCAGCCCGGCGCCCGACGTGCTGGCGCTCCCCGACGCCGACGCCGTGTACTCCGGCACGCACGGGGCCGAGGAGCTCGACCTGCTCGGGGAGGTCGCGGGGGCGCGGCTCGGCGAGCGCGTCGCGGGCGGGGACATCGACGGGGACGGGCGGGCGGACGTCGTGGTGGCGGCGCCGTTCGACAGCGATCGTCGCTTGTCGGGCGGCCGGGTGTTCGTGTTCTCCGGGTCGCTCGACGGGCCGGTGGACGTCGTCGACGCGGCCCTCACCGTGTTGCCAGAGCACGAAGCGGATCAGGTCGGCGCCGGGGTCGCTACCGGTGACTTCGACGGCGACGGCTGGGTGGACCTCGCGGTAGGAGCGCCGTTCGCGCGCGGCAGCACCCTGGTACGAACCGGCTGGGTCTCCGTGTTTCGAGGCCCGCTCACCGGTGACCGCTACATCTGGGACAGTGACGGTCGGTTCTTCGGGTCGCGGAGCGGAGACCAGGTCGGGGCGTCGTTGTTCACCCTCGGCGACCTCGACGGCGACGGGGCCACCGAGCTCGGGGTCGGGGGCGTCGACATTCTGTATGTCGTGTATGGCGAGCCGTACCCGTTCTGATGGAGGGCCGGTGCCGCGGTCGTCGTCGACGCGCACGCGATCACCCGGAAGGGGTTGACGCGCCCGCGTCAACGTGGTTTAGTGGGTCGTCCCCGCTGGTTGGAGGTTGGATGTCGCGCGTCTTCGGTGCGTGGGTGGTGGTGGTGCTCGCTTCGTGCAAGTCCGATCCTGACGCCTGTGAGCCCGGCTTTGGGCTCGCTTCAGACGGCAACTGCTACCCTCTGGCCACATCCGACACGGATACGGACACGGATGCGGACGCCGACACGGACACCGACGCGGACGCGGACGCGGACGCTGACGCCGACGCCGACGC
>CAIUDO010000170.1 GCA_903897935.1 uncultured Pseudomonadota bacterium | reverse complement strand
CGTGGGCGGTCGACAACGGCGCCGACGTCATCAACATGTCGCTCGGCGGGTACCTGGAGTCCGCGGTCATCGCGAGCGCGCTGGACTACGCGTACAAGCGCAACGTCGTGGTCGTCGCCGCCACCGGAAACAGCGGGTACACCAACCAGATCGCGTTCCCGGCGTCCCACCCGACCGTCATCGCGGTAGGCGCGATCGGTCCTGACGGGCGGGAGCCGGCGTACTCCAACACCGGGCCTGGCATCGCGATCGTGGCGCCGGGCGGCGACCTCGCGGTCGACGTCGACGGGGACGGCTACGGCGACGGCATCGTTCAGGAGACCATCGCCGGCGGGCAGTACGGGTA
Source organism: uncultured Pseudomonadota bacterium (assembly GCA_903897935.1). Classification (GTDB taxonomy): domain Bacteria; phylum Myxococcota_A; class UBA796; order UBA796; genus CAIUDO01. The sequence continues at coordinate 6,262 of CAIUDO010000170.1, read as the reverse complement.
CGCGTTCTTCCAGGGCACCTCGATGGCGTCGCCCCACGTCGCCGCTGCCGCGGCGTTGTTGCTCGCGAATGGCTTGCGTACCCCTGACGAGGTCCGCGAGGCGCTCACCGCGACGGCGACGAACATGGGCAAGCCGTACGGCGCCCTCGACGTGCTCGCGGCGCTCGACTACGCGCCGACGGGCGGCAGGGTCGGGCGCGGCGGCAAGGGCGCGGATCGTTCGGGCGCGGCGCGGGGCGAGGGTGGCCGCCCCGGTGAGGGCCGGCCGGAAGGTCGCGAAGGAGCGGGTGATCGCGCGGGCGTCGAGGAGCGCGCTGGCGGCGAGGCGCGCCCGGGCGCCGGTGAGCGCGGCGGTGCCGGCGAGCGCCCCGGTGGCACCGTCGAGCGTCCGGAGGGGGGGGCCGGTGGTGGTGGCGGCGCCCGGCCCGGCGGTGGAGAGCGCCCGGCCGGGCGCTCACCCGCTCGCTGAGGCAGGCGGAACCTCCGGTTGCCCGCGGCCCGACGCGTCAGATGCCGAGCGACCGATCGCACCCGCACGCCGCCTCACTCGCGGCGATCTCTTCGGGGCTGGCCGCGTCCGGACCCGATTGGATCTCGTTGCGGATGAACGCGGCGGCGACGTCGGCGATCGCGTCGCCTGCGTCGGTGCAGGTGCGCGACGCCCAGAAGTCCAGGATCGCGGCTCGTCGCGCCGCGACGCCTTCGATGGGGGGCCCGCCGCTGATCGCCACCCCGCTCGTCCACAAGGCGTCGAGCGCGTCCGGCACGGCTTGGTCTCGGCGATCGGTCATGTTTCGATCGACCAGCGCTTCCGTCCACTGTGTGTGATCGGTCTGCGTCGCTGCGAGGACCGTCTCTTTGGACGCGTCGAGCTTGCGCGGCGCGATCACCTGGCCGCCCATCCGAACGCACAGATCGGGCCGAATGGGACAGAGCAGGTACAGCGCCTTCGGCACGTCGTCGTCGAGGCCGAACCGAACGGGCGAGCGTTGCAGCGCGATCCGGCCGTCGTCGTAGAGCACGATCGTGGGCTTCCACGCGATCTCGGGGCGAAACACCACGCGATCGCCCTTGTTGATGCCGCTCCGGTAGCCGAGGTCTTGGATCGCGGCCTCGAGCTCGGCGCGCTCGCGCGCGACCCGCAGGTCCCCCTCGACGATCACGATCTCGACGTCGTCGTCGACCGGAGCGTCGTCTTCGGCGCGGGCGAACGCGAACAGCAGGGGCCACATCATGCTGGGCCGTACCGCGGGCGCGGCGCGCGCGCTATGGCGACGCCGGGGGTTCGCTCGTGGTCGCTGCGCTCGTCGGTCACGCGTACATCAGCCTCGAGACGTTCAAGAAGGACGGATCGGGCGTCAAGACGCCGGTCTGGTTCGCCGACGTAGAGGGCGCGCTCTACGTGGTGACAGCGGGAGAGAGCTACAAGGTCAAGCGGCTGCGGCGGAACAACAAGGCGCGCGTCGCCGCGTGCAACGCCTCCGGCGGCACGATCTTGGGGCCGTGGCTCGACGCCGAGGTCGACCTGCTCACGCCCGGGGACGAGTGGGCGCGGGCGCACGCGGCGCTGCGCGCCAAGTACGGCTGGCAGATGTGGCTGCTCGACGCCGGCGCCAAGCTGTCGGGCCGGTACAAGCAGCGCGCCATGCTCAAGGTTCGCGTGCTCGGCCCCTAGCCCTTGAACAAGCGGTCAGCAGTCAGCGGTCAGCGGTCAGCCCGGTCAAAGCCATGCATTGCTCAGCGGCAGTCAACCGGGTTGTTCGCGTTCAGGTGTAGGTCGGTTGAGTCACTGGCTGATGGCTGATGGCTCGGCCCTGCGCTTGTTTTGGGCCTAGCCTGGCGCCGGCCCGCGATCACTGGACGTCGAGGGCCCACTGGTCGGCGAACGGCCCGAACCCAAGGGCATACCTTCCGTTCTCCGGGACGTCGAAGAACATGCTGCCCTCGACGGCGTACGGGATCTTGAGCTGCACGTTTTCGCCCGCGACCACGTCGTCGACGGCCTGGGTGAGCAGCTCGTCGGCGAGGCCGAGCACGAGGTCGGGCGCGAGGTCGAACTGGATGTGCGCCTCCATCGTGCCCAGCGGCTCGATGTACCGGAAGTCGCCGTTCTCGTAGCCGAGGTCCTCGCCTTCGAGCACGTTGTTCGCGAGGTCGACCAGCTCGTCGACGGTGGGGACGAGATCGCCGACGGCGGGTGCGCCCTCGGTGCTCTGTTCGGCCTGGCACGCGCCCTCGGCGTCGAGCGCGGGCTGGCACGCTTCGTCCGCCGGGTCGCAGAAGCTGATGCACGCGACGCCGAGGTTGGCTCCTTCGAACACCGACATGCCGAGCAGCAGCTCGACGAGCGGGATCGGGATGGCGTCGTTCGGGTTGGACAGGTCGAACACGAGGTCGAAGCTGAACAACAAGTCTTGCGTGGACGGGACGGTGCCGAGCCCGACCGTGGAGCACACCGCCGAGCCGAGCAGCTCGACGCACGACCACGACAACATCTGGTTCGTCGTGGGCGCCCGCACCAGGTCGACGCGGTTCATCGCGCCGCTCGGGAGCTGCACGCCATCGGCGATGTCTTCGATGAGGGCGCAGCCAGAGACCGCGGGCAACGCGGACAAGAGCAGGAGGGAGATCAAACGTGCAGACATGGCCACCTCACGACCGCCGCAACGCACGCGGCCGGAATTTGCTTCACTCGGGGCTACCTTTCGGTGCGTGATGAGCTAACGGTGCCCGTCGTCGCGCGCTATCGCGAGGGTCGCCGCGGGCTTCGACACGATGTAACGGTCGTCTGGGGGGGACATGGGTTTCTTCGACAAGCTCAAGGCGGCGGCGAACTCGGTGACGGGCGGCGGGGCGACCGTGTCGGTCGAGATCGGCACCGCGGTGCGTGGGCAGCCGGTGCCGTTCCGCGTGCGCGCCACCGCGAAGGCCGACCTCAAGATCACGTCGGTGTACCTGCTCGTTCGCGCGACTGAGCACGCTGCCGTCCGCGACACCGACGCCCGCGTCGGCGGGGGCACGAAGACGGAGCTGGTGCGTGGCCGCGAGGAGTCCTACACAACCCGCATCGACGTGAGCGGGCAGACCACCTTGGCGTCCGGGGCCGAGGGCGTGTGGGAGGGCACGTTGACGCTGCCCGTCTCGGCGCTGCCGACCTTCCGTGGCCGGATGATCCAGCACACCTGGGAGGTTCAGGCCGGGCTCGACACGTTCGGCAACGACCCTGACAGCGGCTGGGTCCAGATCGACGTCGTGTGACGGCGCCCGCACCCACATTCGACCGCGCGCCCATCACCGTGCCGTGGGCGGGCCGTCGCTTCGAGCTGTCGTCGGTGGGGGGCTTGTTCTCACCGGGCCGGCTCGACGACGGGACGCGGCTCCTGTTGTCGTGCTTGGAGCCGGTCGACGGGCCGACGCTCGACCTCGGGTGCGGCTGGGGGGCGCTCGCGGTCCCGCTGGCGTCGACGGGGCCGGTGGTCGCGGTCGATCGCGACGTGCTCGCGGTGTGGGCCACGGCCGACAACGCCGGTCGGTGCGGCGTCCCGGTCGACGCGCGCGCTTCCTTGGGGCTGTCGGCGGTCGCCGAGCGCGGCTTCGTGCAAGTGGTGTCCAACCTGCCGGCCCGCGTCGGGCCGCGTGGGCTCGCGCACCTGGTCGGCGACGCGCGGGCGCGGCTGGCCCCGGGCGGAGCGCTGCGCGTCGTGGTGATCGAGGCGCTGGTGCCCGAGATCGTCGCGCTGGGCGGGCGCGTGGTGCGCGTCGGCGCGCGGCACGCGGTGCTCGAGCTCGGTCCGGGCCCGGACCCGGGTCCGGACGATCCGTACGCGTGGACGCACGTCGCCGACGGCGCGGGTGCGCTCGCGGTGCCCGCGGACATCAACGAGCCGGAGGGCCTGCGCGCCGTCGCGCTGCCGCTGCTCGGAGATCGCGTCGCGGGCGCGCGATCCGCGCTGTTGTGGCGCGTGCCGTACGGGCTGCTCGCGGTCCGGATGGCCGTCGCGGGCGCGCGCGTCGTCGTCGCGGACCGGGACGTGTTGTCGTTAGTGTTCGCCGAGCGCAACGCACGCGCCGCGGGCGCCGAGCTGTCGACGCTGCCGATCGCGTGGCTCCCGGGCGCGACTGGGGCGTACGACGCCGTGATCGGCGTGTTGTCGTCGGGGACGGGGGCGATGGTCGCCCGCGCGGAGGTCGCCGCCGCGGCCGCGCTCGCGCCGAGCGACCGGGTGTGGTGGTTGTGCCCGTCGCGGCTCGCGAACGAGGCGTTCGTGTGCGCGGACGGCGCGTGGGGCGGGCCCGAGCGCGTCGCGTCGACGGGCGGCTGGGTGTTGATGCGGGGCGCCGACCTCTCACCCGCGCTCAGCGCGTCGCCACCGTCAAGGATCCGCCTGCTCCGACCGACTCCAGGAGCGTGAACGGCTCGACGTCGCCGAGGCGGGCGACCGTCGCCGGCAGGTCGACGAACGCCGAGATCGGCCCGGAGATGCCGGCGCCGACGATCTCGGTGCCGCTGACCCGCGGCGCGATCATCCGGGCGGCAAAGAACGGGAGGGTGAGCTCGTAGGGCGCCTGCTGGTCGGGCGCCGCGCTCACCACGAGCGTCCGCCCGGTGCGCGTGGTCGTCGCGGCGCGCTCCATCCGGACGCGCACGATGCCGTCCGCCCACGGCAGGTGCGTCTCGGCGACCGCCCCGGCGCCGTCGGCGGCGACCCGCGCCGCGAGATCGTCCACGGCCGCGCGGTAGGGCGCGAGCCGGGCGTCGAGCGCGTCGCCCATCACCGCGTCGACCCACGGGTACGGCATGCGCAGGTGAAAGTCGTCGACGTCGCTCGACAACACGTCGAGGTCGATCCAGGTGGTCTCCGCGGCGAGCGCGGCTCCGGCCAGCATCAGCGTCCACATCGGCGCCTCCTCGTGGCCTTGGACACCTGAGCGCCCGATTTGCGCCCCCGGCGCGCGCGGGCGACAGTGCGGCGCCGCGGGAGACGTGATGGCCGACGCCGCTCGAATCGAAAGCACGCTCGACGGGTTGTACCCGGAGGTGCCGATCCCCCTCGATCATCGGGATCCGTTCACGCTGCTCGTCGCGGTGATGCTGTCGGCGCAGACCACGGACAAGATGGTGAACTCGGTGACGCCGGCGCTGTTCGACCGCGCGCCGACGCCTGCCGCGCTCGCCGCGCTCGACGAGGCCGAGGTGTTGGGCTTCATCAAGCGCGTCGGGCTGGCGCCCACCAAGGCCCGCAACCTCGTCCAGATCGGGAAGCAGCTCGTCGATCGGCACGGCGGCGTCGTGCCGAGCGAGCTCGAGGCCCTCGAGGCGCTGCCGGGCGTCGGGCACAAGACGGCGAGCGTCGTCGTCGCGCAGGCGTTCGGGATCCCGGCGTTCCCGGTCGACACCCACATCCACCGGCTCGCGTGGCGGTGGGGCTTGTCGGACGGGTCGAACGTCGTCGCGACCGAGCGCGACCTCAAGGCCGCGTTCCCGATGGCGAGCTGGAACGGGCTGCACCTGCGCATCATCATGTTCGGCCGCGACTACTGCCCGGCGCGCCGCCACGACTGGGAGGCGTGCCCGGTGTGCGCGTGGGCGGGCGTGCCGGAGCGGCGGGCGGCCGAGTCCGCGCACGACACCGTGGAAGCGGCCATCAAAGCTACGCTCCCGGCCAAGGCGCCGCGGGTCAGCGCCGCGCCTCGCGCATCCGGCCGGCGATGAGGAACGCCATCTCCATCGCCTGCTCGTAGTTCAGCCGCGGGTCGACGTCCGACTCGTACCGGATGACGAGGTCGGCCTCGGACAACCCACGCGCGCCGCCGACGACCTCGGTGACGTCCTGACCGGTCATCTCGAAGTGCACGCCGCCGAGGTGGGTGCCGACCGACGCGTGCACCTGGAACGCGCGGTCGAGCTCGCCGAGGATGTGGTCGAACTTCCGGGTCTTGATGCCGTTCGTGGCCGTGTAGGTGTTGCCGTGCATCGGGTCGCAGCACCACACGACGTTCAAGCCGGCCCGCTTGCCCGCTTCGAGCAGCGTCGGGAGGTGCTTCTCCACCTTGTCGACGCCCATGCGGTGGATGATCACGAGCCTGCCGGGCTCGTTGTCGGGGTCGAGCACGCGCGCGAGGTCGATCAGCTCGTCGGGCTGCATCGACGGCCCGACCTTCACCCCGATCGGGTTCTTGATGCCGCGGAAGAACTCGACGTGCGCGCCGTCGATCTGGCGGGTGCGCTCGCCGATCCAGGGCAGGTGGGTGCCGAGGTTGT
>CAIUDO010000169.1 GCA_903897935.1 uncultured Pseudomonadota bacterium | reverse complement strand
TGAGGGGGGCGGGGGGGCCGACCGAGACGACGCGGCCCCCCTCGGGCCCGGCGCCGGGGCCGAACGTCACGACCTGGTCGGCGGCAGCGATGACGACCGGGTGGTGCTCGACGACGAGCACGGTGTTGCCGTGGTCACGCAGCTCGCGCATCAGGCCGACCACCCGTTCGGCCTCCTGGTGGGTCAAGCCCGCGGCGGGCTCATCCAATACAAACAGCACGCCGGAGAGGTCGGAGTTGCACAGCCGCACCAGGCGGAGCCGCTGCAGCTCGCTCGTCGACAGCCGGACGGCGCGATCGGACAGCCGCAGCCACCCGAGGCCGAGGGCACACACCCGATCGAGCCGGCGCGCGAGGTCGTTGCGCAGCTCGTCGATGATCGGCCCGGACGGCCAATCGTCGACGGTCCGTCGCAGGTCCACGATCTGCAGGCTCGACCATTCGGGGAGGGTGCGGCCGGCGAACCGGACCGCGCGGGCGTCGGGCCCGAGGCCGGAGCCCGCGCAGGCCGTGCAGGGGGTGTCGTCGTCTTCGTTGGCGAGCCCAGCCCCTCGGCAGGTCGGGCACGCGCCGGCGCCGCGCGGGGACAACGCGTCGGGGTCGAGGAGGGGCAGCGCGCGCTGGCAGGTGAGGCACCACGGGCGGTCGACGAGGGAAAGCGCGCCATGGTCGTGCTCGGCGACGAGCGCGCCGTTGCCGGCTCGGGTGGTGGTCCGGACGGCGTCAGACACCCGCTCCTGCTTGCCTGGGCCGACGACGACGCGGTCGACGACGACGCGGAGCGACGAGGGGTCCTTGGCGCCGCGCACCTCTTCGATGCGCTGCACCACCCCGTCGACGCGGACGCGGGTGAACCCAGCGCGGCCGATCTCATCCAGCACGTCGCGAACGGGGCCGCTGCGGACGGGGTGGGGGGCCTCCAGGGAGAGCTTGGTGCCCTCGGGCAGGCCGAGCAGCTGCGCGACGATGGCGTCGTGGGTGCGCGGCTGGATGGCGGCGCCGCACGTGACGCAGTGGGCCGTGCCGGCCCGGGCGAACAGGACCCTGAGGGGGGTGCTGGCGTCGATGGTCGAGGCGACGGTGGTGCGGCGGGACGGGGCGGCGTCGCGCTGGGGCAGGCCGAGGGTGGCTGGCAGGGCGTCGATGCGGTCGACGGCGGGGCGGCGCAGCGCGAGGCGTCGGGTGGCGCCTTGAGCGGCGAGGGCGGTCACCCAGCGGCGGGTGGCTTCGGCGTGCACGGTGTCGAACGCGAACGACGACTTGCCGGAGCCGCTGACGCCTTCGAGCACGATCAGGGCGCCGCGCGGCAGGTCGAGGTCGACGCCGCGCAGGTTGTGCTCGCGGGCGCCGCGGACGCGGATGGGCGGTTCGCTCATGAGGCGAGGCTAACGCGCGTGGCCTGCCCAGCGGCGGGAGCAATCGGCCTGAGCGCACGCAGGCGAGGAGCGATCGTGCTTCACCTTGACAGGTGCGCACCTGCGCGGATGCGCCAGCGACGTCCGCCACGGGACCAGCTCACTCATCGGCCGACCCGCGCAGGCCGCGCGGCGTCGCGGGAGCATCCACCTGGGACACCGAGTCGGAGCAATCGGGCCCGAACGTACGTACGCAAAGAGCAATCGCGCTTCAACTTGACAGGTGCGCATCTGCGCCGACGCGTCCGCGGCGGCCACAACGGGACAAGCACGATAATCGGCCGGCCAACCACGAGCGCCGGGACATGTCACCACGCAACCGCGGCCCGCTGTCAAGTTCAAGCCGCCTTGCTCGCCGCGCTCGTAAGTTCGAGGTCGATTGCTCCCGCGCGGTCGGCCAGCCGGTCAGTAGCGGGTGCCGGCCGCCGCGCCGACCGGGAGGTGCCGGTCGAGGTACGCGAGGTCGTCGTCGGTCAAGATGACGCTGTTTGCGGCGACGTTCTCGTCGAAGCGGGCCCGGCTCGTGGTGCCGGGGATCGCGACGACGTGCGGCCCCTGACGCAGCACCCAGGCGAGCGCGAGCTGCGCGGGCGTCACGCCCTTGCCCTCGGCGAGCGCGCGGACCGCCGCGACGAGATCGAGGTTCCGCTGGAAGTTGTCGCCGGTGAACCGGGGGTTGTTGCGCCGGAAGTCACCAGGCGCGAAGTCGCTCGGCGACGTGATGCTGCCGGTCAGGAACCCGCGGCCGAGCGGCGAATACGCGACGAACGTGACGCCGAGCTCCGCGCACAGCGGCACGATCTCCTCCTCCGGCTCGCGGGACCACAACGAGAGCTCGGTCTGCAAGGCGGCGATGGGGTGCACGGCGTGGGCGCGCCGCAGCTCATCCGCGGTAGCCTCGGACAGGCCCAACGCCCGCACCTTGCCGGCGCGAACAAGCTCGGCCATCGCGCCCACCGTCTCTTCGATGGGCACGCTCTTGTCGACGCGGTGCTGGTAGTAGAGGTCGATCGTGTCGACGCCGAGCCGCTCGAGCGACGCGTCGCACGCCTGGTGCACGTACTCGGGGCGCCCGTTGATCCCGAGCCAGCCGCCGCTCGCGTCGCGCATCACGCCGAACTTGGTGGCGATGACGGCTTCGTCGCGGCGCTCCCGCAGCGCGCCGCCGACGAGGCGCTCGTTCGTCCACGGGCCGTACATGTCGGCGGTGTCGAAGAGGTTCACGCCGACATCGAGCGCGTGGTGGATCAGCGCGACGCTCGCGGCGTCGTCGCGGGGACCGTAGAAGTCGGACATGCCCATGCAGCCGAGGCCGATGGGGGCGATGGGGACGCCGGTGGGGCCGAGCGAGCGTCGTGGTGCAGTCAACGGGCCTCCAGGCGGGGGCCCTTATGCCACGCGGCCGGCGCGTGGTGTGCCAACTCAGGTCCGAGGGCTACGGCTCGTACGGGGGCCAGTCGGACAGGCTCAGGCCACGATCCTGTGCCCACCGCGGTGTGCCGAGGGTCGACGGCTCCAGCGCGGCGGCGATCACCACGAGCGCTGCCCACCCGACGACGACCTGTTGGGGGGCGGCGCGCAGCGCCGGCAGCGGGCTGGGCGGGGCGAACGCCCCAGACCCGACGGCGACGCGAGGGGGGAGCACGATGATCGGCTGCGCTTCGAACCGCGGCGCGACCCCTCCCCAGCCCGCGCCGTCGGCGAGGCGCGGCGCGGCCGCGAGCGCTGCGGCGAACAACAACGATAACAACATGTGGCACCCCGACCGGATGTGCGCACGGCGCGGTCCGGCGTCCACGGGTCACTTCTCGACCAACACCACGACGGTCGGATCGGGCGGAGCGCCGCGCACGCGCCACGCCTCGGCGCGCTCCAGCAACCGACCTACGACGCCGTCTTCAGGGCGCCGTTGCTGCAGGTCGCGCAGGATCGTGGCCGCGCCGTCCGCGTCGCCGACGTCGAGCAGGGATCGCGCGCGCGCGACGTCCGGGATCGTCTCGATCGACGCCGCGTCGACCCGCGGGTCGAGCGCTTCGAACAACGACACGGCCTGGCTGCGACCCTTGACGATCACCCGCTCGACCGGGCGCAGCGCGACCGGATGGGCCAGCGCGTCGGCGACTCCGTCGGTGACGAGGATGGAGGCGTGATAGCGCTTCGTGACCGCCTCGACGCGGCTGGCGAGGTTGACCGCGTCCCCGACGACCGTGCAATCCATACGATCAGCGCTGCCGACCGTCCCGAGGGTCACCGGGCCACGATGCAAGCCGATGCCAATCGAAAAGCGGCCGTTCGACCGTCGGCTGACCTCGTGCCGGGCCTCGATGGCGGCGGCGACCGCGGCGTCGGCGTCGGTGAACAGCGCCATCACGGCGTCGCCGATGTACTTGTCGACGTACCCACCGTGCTTTCGGATGATGCCCTCTTGGGTGCCGAGCGTGGCGGTGAGCACCGCTTGCACGTCGACCGGGCTGAGCCCCTCGAGGGCGGTCGTGAACCCGCGCACGTCCGAGAACCACACCACAATCGTCAGGTTCGTCTGCTCGCCGAAGCGCACCTCAGCGAGGTCCTGGTGGCCGAGCGCGAGCAAGAAGTCGCGCGGGACGAAGCGCTGCGCGTTGCGCCACGTCGCCAGGTGACGGTGCGCCAGCATCGCGGTGCCGGTCACCGGCGGCGCGGCGATGTAGAGCCAGCGCACGGCGTCAGCGCCCCACCACGCCGCGTCGAAGCCGGAGAACAGCAACAACAATTGCAGGTTGTACGGGAGCACCAGCGCGATCGCGACGGCGACCCAGGTGGCCTCTGCGCGTCGCTGCCGCACGCCCGCCCACAAGCTCGCGAGCCCAGTCAACAACCAGCCGATCATCATGACGGGCACGCCGCCGGGCACGAGGCCGACGAGCTCGAGCGTGATCGCGGCGCCGACGAGCGCCCGCCCGAGCCGGAAGAACCGCCCCAGCGCGCTCGTGAGCAACACCGTACCGATCACGTTGCAGACGATGACGAGCGTGACGGGCACCCATGGGCCGATCGCGGCCGCGAAGGCGTCGTTGGCGCCCTCGCCGAGCGCCATCACGAACAGACCGATGCCGTACGCCCACGACGCACGATCGCGCAGGCGCGCGCCGACGACGGCGTGGCCGATGCCGACGAGCAGCCAGCCGACCCAGCCGACGAACGTGGCGCGATGGACGGCCGCGGCGCGCCACAACCCGGCGTTCGCGACCTCCCCGACCGCGGCGGCGGGCCCGACCCGGACGCCGCCAATGACCGATGCGCCCCACTCGGGCGCGAAGTCGATCTCGACGTGGACGGTGCCGTCGCGCCACGCGTCGGCGGGGATCGGCACCAGGTCGACGCTGCAGCGCCCGGCGGGCGGGGCGGGCGCGCGCACCTCGACCCCGTCGATCCGGACGGCGCCGCGTGGGCCTTCGCACGTCAGCGCGAGCGCGGCGTCGACCGGCGCGGACACGACCCGCACGTCGAACGCGCCCGAGGTGGGCCACCCGCTGAACCACGGCGGCCCGGTGACGACGACGCCCTCGGGCGTCTCGAGCGCGCGCACCTCGATCGACGCGTGGTCGGCGCTCCAGTCGACGGGTTCCATCTGGGTCGCTCCGCGCGCGGCGGGTATCCGACCGCAGGCGCGGCGGCCCGATGGCGCTACGGCGGGCCGACCTTCGCCCACAGCGGGCCGAAGCCGAGGCCCCACGCGATGACCGCGCCCCCGACCGCGTTGTCGGCGGCCGCAGCCAGCGCGGGATCGACGCGCATCACGGCGTCTGCGGCGCCCAACGCGCGCACCAGCTGGCGGTTCCACTCGGCGTCGCCCGCGGCGCGGGACGCCACGATCGCGAACCCCGACGAGCTCGCGCTGGCGTCGATCACCGGCACGATCGGCCCGCTGTCGACGTCGGTGACGCTGCGCTGGCCCGCCGGCCACTCGCGCGCGTAGCCCCACCCGAGCAACGTGCCGCCGAGGGCCTGCTTCGCCCCTGCGTATTGGGCGTCGGCGAGCGGCGGGTCGATGAGGCGCAGCGCGACGGTGGTGAACCAGAGGCTCGACCCTTCTGGCCCGTCCTGGGGCGCCCCGTCGAGGGTGAACTCGCTGATCAGCAGCCCGCTGTCGGCGTCGACGAGGTGCTCGCGCGCGTAGGTCACCCACGCGTCGCGCGGCGCGTCGTGGTCGGCCCCGTCGAGCACCTCGTGCATCCGCAGGCCGACCAGCGCCATCGTGTGGCAGAACGTCCAGCCTTCGTTCGGGTAGGACTCGGCGAGGGGGAGCGGGGTCGCGCTGCCGAGGTTGGCGACGACGGCGTCGGCGCGGCGCGACGTCTCGGCCTGCCACTCGGGGGCGTCGTCGCGCACGAGGCGGCGCGCGGCGAGCATGACCAGCAGCTCGCCGTCGACGAACAAGCTGTGGCCGTCGCCGCGCCACGGTGAGGCGTCGGCGTACGGCAGCAGCCAGTGTCGGGGGTCGTCGTAGGTGATGGTGTCGCGCAGGATCGTGTCGATCACCTGCAGATCCGCGTCGGCGGACCCGGGCGTCGCGAGCGCGTGATCGGCGAGCGCGAGCACGGTGAACGTGCGCGCCATGAAGTCGTACTCGGGGTTCATCGTGCGCAAGTCGGTGAACGAGCGTGGGGCCTGTTCCCCGTCCCACCCGTCGGTGACGGCGGCGAGGTGACCGTCGACCGGCGGGGCGGCGGCGTCGACTGCGAGGGGTACGACAGGGACGAGCGCGGCGGTGAGCAGCGCGGCGGCGAGCGCGGCGCGGCGGGGGCGGGACATCGGCGACCTCCTGGGCGTACCGTGACCGCGCTCAGGGCCCTGTGTTCCGCCTGCCGCGCTGACCGGTCGGTTCGCGTCGTCAGGCGGTCGCCAGGGCGCCCCAGCGGCGGCGGGCGCGGATTACGCAGCCCGCGGAGGGTCGATGCGGTTCCGACTGCTGCAGGCGCGCGCGCCGGGGGATCCGGTGCGCGGCGAAGAGCGGGTGAGCTTCGCCGCGAAGATGGGGATCGACATAGACCGGGTGCTGCCGTTCGACCTCTTGGCCGAGCCCTACCGGCCGTTCGACGACGGCGTCGACGCGGTCCTGGTGGGCGGATCCGGGGACTGGTCGGTCACCGACGACGCCCCGTGGGTGGCCGCGTTCTGTGACGGGCTCGCGGAGGTGTCGGCCCGACGCGTGCCGATGTTCGCGTCGTGCTTCGGCTTTCAGGCGCTGGTGGTCGGGCTTGGGGGTCAGGTCGCGACCGATCCGTCGTCGGCGGAGGTCGGCAGCTTCGACCTCACGGCGTCGGCGGAGGCGCTCGCCGACCCGGTCTTCGCGGAGCTGGGGGCGTCGTTCGTGGCGCAGCTCGGGCACAAGGACCGCGCGACCGTGTTGCCGTCTACGGTCACGCTGTTGGCGTCGTCGGCGCGCTGCCCGTACCAGGCGCTGCGGGTGACGGGCGCCCCGGTGTGGGCGACCCAGTTCCACCCCGAGCTCACGATGTCCGAGAACCAGGCCCGATACGAGCGATACGCCTCGAAGTACCGAGCGGCGTTCGACGCCGACCGGCCGGCCCCGTTCCGGGCGTCGCGCACCGAGCTGCTGCTGCGGCGGTTCTATGAGGTCGTGTCCGCGTGACGTCGCCGTCGGGCGGCGCGCGGGCGTTCGTGCTGACCGCCATCGTCGGCGTCTCGCTGGCGGCGGTTGTCGCGGCCGCGTTCGTCGCCGCCGACGGGTCGTTGCCGCCCGCAGCGATCGCGGCTGGGCTCGGTGCACAGATGCTCGTGTTCGCGGTCGGAGCGGCCGTCGCGGGTGGGCACGTGGGCGCGCGGCCGTCCGCGGGGGGGCTCATCGCTTCGGCCGTCGCGGGCGCGTTCGTAGGCCTGCCAGGGGTCTGGCTCGCGGACGCCGTCACCACGTGGCTGCCGTCGCTCGACCCAGACGGTCAGGCGCCGCTCACGGACGCGGTGCGCGCGGGGGGCGCGTCGGCCGTCGCGCTGGTGGTCGTGCTGGTGGGGCTGGCGCCGGTGGGGGAGGAGCTGCTGTTTCGCGGGGTGCTGTTCCGGGCGGTGCAGGCGGCGCGGTCGGCGCGTGCGGCGGCCATCGTGAGCACGCTCGTATTCTTGGCGTGGCACCTCGATCCTGTCACGGCGGTGGGCTTGTCGCCGTTGGCGGCGTGGATCGGGTTCGCCCGGTGGCGCACCGGGTCGGTGTGGCCGGGGGTGGTGTGCCACGCGGTGAACAACGCGGCGGCGGTGGTGGCGACGACCGCGGGTGACGCCTCGGGTTGGGTCGCGCTCGGCGGGCTCGTCGTCGGGGCCGGGTGCGCCGGGCTGCTGGCGGCGTCGCCGCGCGCGGCGTAGCGTGTCGGTCGGAGGTTCGGATGGCTGGGTTGGTTCGGGTCTACATCGCGACGTCGATCGACGGGTTCATCGCCGGCCCCGCCGACGAGCTCGACTGGCTCGGCGATCCGAGCCCCGAAGACGTCGTGCCGCCGGGCGCGGTCGGGTTCGGCGCCTTCATGGAAGACGTCGGCGCGATGCTGATGGGGCGCCGCACCTACGACGTCGTGCGGGGCATGGGGCCCGATTGGTACTACGGTTCGACGCCGATCTTGGTGCGGACGCGTCGCCCGCTCGACGCGGATCCGCCGGTGACGGCGCGCACGATCGAGGGGCCCATCGAGCGCTGCCTCGATGAGGCGCTGGAGCGCGCGGCGGGCCGCGACGTCTACGTCGACGGCGGGGCGACGGTGCGCGCCGCCCTGGACGCTGGGCGGGTCGACGACCTGATCGTGACGGTGGCGCCGGTGTTGCTGGGCCGCGGCGTCCCGCTGTTCGCGGGCCTCGAGCGCCGACATCGCATGGAGATCGTGTCGCACGTCGATTACGGGCGCGGCATGGTCCAGTGGCAGCTCCGCCCCCGCGCGTAGGTGCGCTGGATTGCGCGGCGGGCCTCAGATCCCGCGGATCTTCGCCGCGAGTCCCTCGACGTCGCCGTCTCGCGGCCACAGCCCCAGCCCCAGCAGCGTCGCCCGCGCCGAAGGCTTGGGCTTCCACGCGACCATCACCCGCTTGCCGTCGATCGCGACGGCGTCGAGCTGATCGCGGGTGATGTCGACCGCGTACGGCACCGTGCCGAACACCTTCTCGACCAGGAACGCGCCGGCTGCCATGCCACCAACGCCGGCGCCCAACGCCAGCACCGCGATCAGCGTGGCGCCGCGGCGCACCCGGGTGAGATCGAACCCGAAGTGCGCGGCGACGATCGACACCGCGATCACGGCCGCGAGCGCCGCGACCCCGAACACGCCCGCGCCGAGCACGGTCAGCACCGGCCGCTCCCGGCGGCCGTCGATCCGGATGGACCCCGGCCGAACCTCCAGCGACGCGTGCCCGGACAGCGGACACGACGCATACGCCTTGTTTTCGTGCCCAGACGCGGCGACAGCGATGGCCAACGGCCCCCCAAGTGGTCGGAACGGGCCGATTAACCGGGCGCGCCGGTCAGGGCGCCGCCAGCCACTCCTTCACGCTGCCGTTCGCGAGCGCGGCGGCGAGGTCGTCGTAGCCGCCGACCAACCGCCCCTTGATGAACACCTGCGGGTAGGTCGGCCACCCGCTCCACAGCTTGATCGCGAGCCGCTGCCGCCACATGCTGAAGTACCCGCCGTACCCGAGGTAGACGTGCGGGATCCCGGCCGCGTCCAGCGCTTTGCGCGCTTTGCCCACCGACGGGTTGACCGTCATGCCGACCACGACGACCGGGTTCTTGGCGACCGCGTCGGCGACCTCGGCGACGATGTCGGCGTGGAACGCCTTTCGGCGGCTGATCACGTGCTCGGTCGCGCCGCCGGTGTGCAGGGGGCGGTCGATGGTCTGAAGGTGGCCTTGTTCTTGTGCGCTCATCTGGGCTCCGCGGGTGGGCGCCCCACCTACACGCGGCGCGTCGATCGACAACGACGCCCACGTTATCGGAGCGTCGCAACGCGCTCGCGGGGTGTGCCATGTGGGTGATCGTCGCGGGGAGCGCGTGGGCGACCGCGTTGTCGCTGCGCGACACCGTCGAGGTCGCGCCCGGCGTGGTGCTGCAGGAGTGGCAAGCGTTCAGCCCCACCACGGACGTGTGGTCGCTGTCGATCGACCTGTGCGAGGACGGGGTGTACGTCGACGCGCGCCGCGCGGACGACAGCACCCTGACCACCGGCAGCTTCGCGAGTGACCAGGGGCACGTCGCGGCGACCAACGGCGACTTCTACAAGACCGGCCCGCTGCGGGTCTACGGCGACGCGGTGGGCGGCGGGGTGCGGTGGCCGCTCGAACAGACTGGCCTCGACCCTGACTACGCGGGGGAGTGGTACTGGGAGCACGGGGGGTGGATCGCGTTCACCCACGACGGCGTGGTGTGGTCGCACACCGGGTGGGTCAAGGAGAACGCCGCGTTGTTCGGGGGGGCGTTGGGGGGGTGGGAGCCCAAAGACCCTCGCCCAGACCCTCCCCCAGGCACCCTGGCGCTCGTGAGCGGCTTCTCGGAGCTGATCGTCGAGGGGGTGCGCGTGACGTGCGCGGACCCGACGGCCTCTGACTGCTTCCCCGATCGCTCCGACATGCGCGACCGGCACCCGCGCACCGCGATGGGGCTCACCGCAGACCTCCAGACGTTCCTGCTGGTCGTCGTCGACGGGCGAACCGGTGACAACACCGGCATGTACGGCACCGAGCTGGCCGACACCATGGAGGACCTCGGCGCGTGGGTCGCGTTCAACCTCGACGGGGGGGGATCGTCCCAGCTGTGGGCCGACGGCGGCTACGTCAACGACTACGACGGGAACAACTACGGAGGGGGGGCCCGGTCGATCGCGAACCACTGGGGGGTGTGGTCGGGGGGCTACGACTGGCTGCCCACCCGGCCGGGGCACTGCGCGTCGGCGGCCCCGTGCGGCACCCTCCCCCCCAGCGGCGGGACGATCGACAACGCCGACGCCTGCTTTCGTGGGTTCGGGGACCAGGACTATTGGCGCCACGAAGAGGGGGCGGGGGAGGGGGGATCCCTCCAGTGGACCAACGCGTTCGACTCGGAGTCCCCCGACAACTGGGCGTGGTGGCGCGTCGAGCTGGAGGAGGCAGGCCAGTACCGGGTGGAGGTGCTCGGCGACGCCACCTGGTCCGTCTACGACGACGTGCGCTACGACGTGCGCGCCGGCGGCGTGTCGTCGACGGTGTTCATCGACCCCACCGCCGGCGGGTGGGTGTCCCTCGGGAGCTACGTGTTCGCCGCTGGCGGAGACCAGTGGGTCGCGGTGTTCGACGACCTCGACGGCGCCGTGCCCGCGAACCAGCACGTCGTCGCGGACGCGATCCGGCTGGTGCGCGAGGGCACGTGGTGCGGGGACGGGTTGTGTGACCCGTCAGAGCAGTGCGTGTGTGACGAGTGCCCGGTCGTCGAGGAAGTACCAGCCAACCTGGTCGACGACGACTGCGACGGCGACGTCGACGAGGCGCCCGCGGTGGACACCGGGGTCCACCCGGAGACGGGCGCCGAGACCGGCAGCGACCCCCGTGAGACGGGTGACCCCGAGCCGCCGGACGGTCGACCGGACCTGCCGCCGGTGACCGACGAGGACCTGTCGGCCGGCACGCGGGTGCCGGCGGAGGAGGGCTGCGGCTGCCGGGTGGGCGCGCCCACCAGCGCGCCGTGGGCGTTACTCGCCTGGTGGTTGGCGCGCCGGCGGCGCCCGGTCAGAAGGTGCCGCTGATCCGCAGCACGTTGTGGGTCGGGTCGAAGCCCCACGCCACGGTCGCCAGGCTCGAGGATCCCGGCAGCGCCTCGTTGTTGCGCGCCATCTGGAAGCCCGAGCCTGCGTAGCTGACCGGGATCAGCACCGGCAGCAGCAGGCCACCGACCAGCAGGCCCACGCCGACCAGGCCGGGCGTAATCGTGACGGTGTGGCCGGCCTTGTTGAGCTTGCTCGCTGCGCTCAGCGCGCCCGCGACGCTCACGATCGGCCCGACGACGAACAGCGTGGCCCCGATGGCGATCAGGCCCGCCCCTGCTTGGGCCTGGAGGGCCGTTGCCGACGTAGCGGCGTTGAAGTCGCCCAGGGCGACGAACGCCCCTCCGACCGCCGCCGCGGCACCACCAACGCCCAGCCCGATCCCGATCCGGGCGAGGCGCATCTGCTCGTCGTACGCCTCGCGGTCGAACGCGTCGCCGAGCTGGGGCGCGCCGTCCAAAGGCTCTGTTGCCTCCGCCGGAGGGGCGTCGGCGGGCGGATCGGCCGGCGCGTCGGCGAGCGCGATGGAGGCAGCGAGCACGAGCTGTACCACGGGAGCTCCTTAGACCGCGAGCAGGGCGGGCGTCTCGATGTACCGACGGAGGACCTGCAAGAACTGAGCGCCGGTCGCGCCGTCGATCACGCGGTGGTCGCAGGTGAGCGTGGCGTTCATACGCCAGCCGACCGTCAACGCGCCGTCGACCACCACCGGCACCTGCGCCAGGCGACCCACCGCGAGGATCGCGGCCGCCGGCGGGTTCAGGATCGCCGTGAAGTGCTCGATGTCGAACATGCCGAGGTTCGAGATCGTGAAGGTGCCGCCGGTGTACTCGTCGGGCGCGAGCTTGCCGTCACGCGCCCGCCCCGCGAGCTCCCGCATCCGGGCGCCGATCTCGGCGAGCCCGAGGTGGTCGGCGCCCTTGATCACGGGCGTGATCAGCCCGTCGTCGACCGCGACCGCGACGCCGACGTCGACCCGGCCGTACCGGACGATGCCCGCTTCGCCCCACCCGGCGTTCGCCTTCGGGAACGCGCGGAGCGCCCGCCCACACGCGGCGATCACCATGTCGTTGTACGAGATCTTGGCGTCGGGCATGACGCGCTTGAGGGCGTCGCGCAGGCGGACCATCTCGGCGCCGTCCCACGAGACGGTGAGCTGGAAGACCGGGACTTCCTGGTGGACCGCGGTCAGGCGCCGCGCGATCGTCTTGCGCATCGGGCTCAGCCGGACCGTCTCGTCGACGGGGCCGACCGGGGCTGGGGCGGCGGGGGCGGGCCGGGCGGCGACCGCCTCGACGTCCGCCCGCACGACGCGGCCGTTCGGGCCGGAGCCGCGGACGGCGCTCAGCGCGATCCCGAGGTCTGCCGCGACCTTTCGCGCCAGCGGCGACGCCGACACCCGCGGGGCGGCGGCCTGGATGTCGCCGGGGGGATCCTGGAAGTCCGCGGGCAGGGCCCGACCCATCCAGGTGCGCACGATCGTGCCCCCCGCCGGGAGCGCCGCGCTGGGGGCCACGGCAGGGGCGGGGGCCGGGGCGGCCGCGACTGGAGCGGGGTCGGGAGCGGGAGCAGCCGCGACCGGGGCGGGAGCGGGAGCAGGAGCGGCCGGTGATGGTGCCTTGCGGGACGCGAGCTCAGCCAACAACGGGCCGATGTCGTCTCCGGCTTTGCCCCAGATCGCGATCGGGGCGCCCGGCGGCAGCTCGTCGCCTTCGGACGCGAGGTGCTTGAGCAGCACCCCGCGCTCGAAGATCTCGGCGTCCATGTTGGCTTTGTCGGTGCCGATCTCGGCAAGCACCGTGCCGGACTCGAACGACTGGCCCTCGGCCACCCGCCACGCGACGATGGTGCCGACCTCCATGGTCGGCGAGACCGCGGGCATCTCGTAGAACGACGGCATGCGGGCTCCTACTTGCGCTGGCAGACGGCGCGGGCAGCGTCGACCACCCGCGCGACGTTCGGGAGGACGTGGGGCTCGAGGGAGAACGCGTACGGCTGCGGCACGTCGCGGTTGGTGACCCGCAGGACCGGAGCGTCGAGCGCGTCGAAGCAGCTCTCTTGGATGCGGCACGCGATCTCGGCGCCGACCCCGGCGTACGGGAAGCCCTCTTGCACGACGACCACGCGGTGGGTGCGGGCGACCGCGTCGACGATCGCCTGCTCGTCGAGCGGGCGGAGCGTGCGAAGATCGAGGACGGCAGCGGAGATCCCCTGCTTCTCGAGCGCGGCGGCCGCGTCGAGGCAGGTCTGCACCTGCTTGTTCCAGGTGATCAAGGTGACGTCGGTGCCGTCGCGCTTGAGGTCGGCCTTGCCGAGCGGGATCAGGAACTCTTCGTCTTCGACGAAGCCCTTCACGCCGTACGAGATCTCCGACTCCATGAAGCAGACCGGGCTGTCGTCCCGGATCGCGCTCTTGAGCAGCCCATACGCGTCGCGCGGCGTGGCGGTAGAGACGACCTTGATGCCGGGGAAGTGGGCGAAGATCGACTCGAGCGCCTGGCTGTGCTGGCTGCCGAGCGCCTCGGCGGCGCCGTTCGGGCCCCGGAAGACGATCGGCACCCGGTACTGGCCGCCGCTCATCTGGTAGATCTTGGCCGCGTGGTTGATGATCTGGTCGTACGCGACGAGCGCGAAGTTCCAGGTCATGATCTCGACGATCGGCCGCAAACCGGACATCGCGGCGCCGATCGCGAGCCCGGAGAAGCCGTTCTCGGCGATCGGGGTGTCGATCACCCGGCGCGGCCCGAACTCGGCGAGCATGCCTTGCGACACCTTGTAGGCGCCGTCGTACTGGGCGACCTCCTCCCCGATCAGGAAGACCGAGGGATCACGCCGCATCTCTTCGACCATCGCGCGACGCAGGGCCTCGCGCAGCTGCAACTCAGCCATGTCTGCCTCAGGAGCTCGGGGCCCAGGTGTAGTCGTAGAGGGTGGCTGGATCGGGCTCGGGCGACGCCTCGGCGAAGTCGTACGCGTCCTTGGCGATCGCTTCGACCTCGTCACGCACGCGCTCGAACTCGGACGGATCCACACCGAGCGCCAACAACCGGCTCTCGGCGAGCAGCAGGCAGTCGCTCTTCTTCATGCCTTCGAGCTCGCCTTCGGCGCGGTACTTCGCGGGGTCGGACATCGAGTGGCCGCGGTACCGGTACGTGATCGCCTCGATGATGACTGGCCCTTCGCCGGACCGCGCGTGGTCGACCGCGGCCTGGACGTTGCTCGCGACCTCGACGACGTCGAAGCCGTGGAACTGCCACCGCTTCATGCCGACGCCGTCGCCCCGGCGCGACATGTCGGTCAGGTACGACTGCCGCTCGAGGCTGGTGCCCATCGCGTAGAAGTTGTTCTCGCACAAGAACACCGCCGGCAGCTTCCAGAGCTGCGCGAGCGCGAGCGCCTCGAAGAACGCGCCCTGGTGCGCCGCGCCGTCGCCGAAGAAGCACAACGACACCGCGCCGTCGCCCCGGTACTGCGACGCGAACGCGGCGCCGGCCGCGAGCGGCACGTGCGCCCCTACGATGCCGTACCCACCGAAGAAGTTGAGGTCGGCGCGCGACATGTGCATCGACCCGCCGACGCCGTGGCTCATCCCGGTCCGCTTGGCGAACAGCTCGGCGAGCACCTCACGCGGCGTGGCGCCGCGGGCGAGGATGTGGCCGTGCTCGCGGTACGAGGTGACCACCGTGTCGCGGGGCTCGAGCGCCGCCATCGCGCCGACGGCGACGGCCTCCTGACCGATGTAGAGGTGGCAGAAGCCCTTGATCTTGCGGAGCGTGTAGGCCTTCGCCGCCATCTCTTCGACGCGCCGGATCAGCACCATCTGGTGGTACCACTGGAGCAGGCGCTCAGCGGTGGGCGCTACGACTGGGACGTCCATTCGACCCCCTGGGGGCCGTTGGGTACCCGACCGAGCCCCGCGCATCAAGCAACATCACCACGCAGCGCTCGCGGCGGTGAGGTGGAACGCGCAGCTGACCCCTCGGCGCTCTTCGTCGAGCTCGATGTCGGTCACGGTCTCGTACTGCAGGACCTCGGTGACGAGGTCGATGTACGTCTGGCGCTCCTCGGGATCCGGGTAAGCGTCTTCGAGGAGCGGCAGGATGAGCAGCTCGGTCAGGTCGTCGGCCGGGATCACGCCGAAGATGTCGACGTCCATCACGCCGTCGTCGAGCACGCCGACCATCGTGACCTGCTCGATCGGCAGCGGCAACGGTGGCTCCTCGGGGAAGAACGTGATCGCGACCTGCACGCGGTCGGCGGTGGCGTAGATCTCGTCGCCGGCCGTGAAGTACCCGGTGAGCCGCCCGAGCGGCGTTCCGTCGTCGTCGTAGGACACCGGATCGGGCGTGGCGCCGCCTTTGCCGGGCGCGCCGGTGAGCACGTCGACGGTCAACGCCTCGCCGTCGTACGCGGCTTCGGTCAGGAGGATCATGAGGCCCTTCGCGATCGCGTCGGAGACGGTCTGGTTGAGCCCGTCGACCGACATGTCGGCGTCGGCGACGAACGGGTCGACGAGCAGCAGCGCGTTGGGCGTGGCGTTGTCGTTCGTGCCGTCGCCGTCGAGGTCCATGCCCTCTTCGTCGAGCGTGTAGGCGGCGAACGCGGAGACCTGGTACTGGCCCCCGTCGTACGTGGCGTCGTACGGCTCGGGTTCGCTCGGCTCGGTGGGCGCCGGGCTCCCGATCGTCGCGCTCGACGTATCTTCCGGCTTTCCGCATCCGAGGGCCAGAAGCGCCAAGGCGAGGGCGTGCACGTTCATCAGAACCTCCGCGGCATCCTTTGCACCGAGGGCGCCGGTCGGCAAGAGGAGCGCGCGAGAGAGGGTGCCATGCGTCTGCTTGACCTGCTGGTCGCAGGGAAGATCGATCAATTCAACAGCAGCCGCGGGCAGCGGGTCCGGGTGGACCTGTTCGGCGTCGACCTCTCCGGGCGTTCGCTGGTCGGGGTGGACTTGTCAGGTGCGAACCTGGGTAAGTCGGACCTGACCACGGCCGACCTCTCGGAGTCCACGTTGTACAAGGCGGATCTCGACGGCGTCGACGCGTCGGGGGCCAACCTGCGCTCCGCGATGGTGATGAAGGCGCGCCTCAACGAAGCCTGGCTGGAAGACGCGGATCTCACGGGCGCGGACCTGTCGGGGGCGGACCTCGCGGAGGCGAACATGTGCCGGACCCGCGGCGCCGGGCTCAAGCTCGTCGGGGCGCGCATGCGGGAGGTCGACGCGACCGAGGCCCAGTGGCCCGGAGTCGACTTGTCGGAGGCGCGCCTGCACAAGACGAACCTCACTCGGGCCAACCTAGAAGGCGCGAAGCTCGACGAGATCACGGCGGGCGAGGCGGTCTTCGACGAAGCTCGGCTCGACGGGAGCGGCGGGCGCACGATCCGGATGGGGGGCGCGCGGTTCGAGCGCGCTTCGATGGTGGGCGTCCGGTGGGCCGAGGCGGACCTGTCGGGGGCCAACCTCGCCGGCGCCAACCTTGAGGGCGCGGACCTCACGCGCTGCAACCTCATGGGCGCGGACCTCACGGGCGCGCGGCTCGTGGGGGCCAAGCTTCGTGAAGCGGCGTTAGAGGGTGCGAAACTCGATGGGGCGTCGCTCGGGGGAGCGGACCTCACGGGCGTGAACATCGACGGGCTCGGGCTCTCGGACGCCCAGCGAGACGGCTTGGTCGGCAGCGGCGTCGTCCGCGTCGCGGTCGGGGCTCCGCTGCGGTTCGCCGACGTGCGCGCCGCCGCGGTCACGGGCGCCGTCGCGGTGGTGTGGATCAACCAAGACGCCGAAGCGGCCGACGGCGTCGCCACGCCGGCCAGCCTCCGGTGCGGCGTCGCGCGCGACGGCGCGTTCGTCCACGAGACCCTGCCGATCCAGGCCCCGAGCGTGCTCGCGCACGGCGTCGTGGCCGCCGGGGACGCGTTCTTGGTGGTGGTGCTCGTCGATCGGCCCGGTGGCGCGCAGATCATCCGCTTCGAGCTCGCCGTCGATGGCGCCGTCGGCGCGCCCCAGGCGAGCGCGCTCGGCTACGAAGCAGGCGTCGAGCCGGTGTTCGCGAGCGACGAAGACGGCGCGGGGGCGGTCGTGTGGGGCCTCGCGCGCCGCGGGCCGTCGTTGGTGATCCAGCGCGTGCGGCGCGTCGCGGGAGCGGACGGGTTGTCGGTCACGTCGCACATCGAGCGCACGCCGACCGCGCGCGGGTTCCTCGGGCGCCACGCCCCGGTGCTGGCCTGCAAAGGAGACGTCGTCACTGCGTTGTCGACGCGCGGAGCCTCCGCGCCGCTGCGCATGCCCGCCGACGCGTCGCGGGCGCGTCACCTCGCCGCGGTGCACGCACCAGGCGGCGCGGCGGCGGCGTTGTTGATCTGGGCGGTCCCGGCGGCGGGTCGTGAGAAGGGCGGCTTACGGCTGGCCCAGCTCGGCGGACGGGGCGCGCCGTTGGTGGAGTCGATGTCGGCGGGCATGGTCGGCAGCCTCGACGCCGGGCTGGTGGCCGGGATCCCGTGGTGGGTGTGGAGCGAGGCGCCCGGCATCGGCCAACCCGCCTCGGTGAAGCTGTGCAACGACCAGGATCGTGCGCCGGTCGACCTCGGGCTCAAGGCCCACGTCGACGAGGTGCGGCTCGCGCTCGGCCCGCTGGTGCACCGGCCCTACGTGGTCGTCGTCACGCTCGATGAGGCGCTGGTCGTGGTGGACGCCGACGGCGAGCGGATGGTGGCCGTCCCGAGCTGACTCACGGGCACGCGGGGGCGGCGCAGTCGTCGTCGCCGCGGTGCTCCACCTGCAGCGTCGTGTGCACGATCCCGTACCGCTCCCGCAGCACCGCCTCCGTCTCGGCCCGGACCCGCGCCCCGCTGGCGCCTTGCCCGGCGACGACGTGCGCCGACAGCACCGCGTCGGTGCCGCGGATCGACCAGCAGTGCAGCTCGTGCACCGACAACACGCCGTCGATCTGCAGCATCGTCTCCCGGACCGCGGCGACGGGCAGCCGGCTGGGCGCGAACTGGAGCAGGATGGTCGACGCCTCACGCAGCACCCCGACGGCGCCCCACGCGACGATCGCGGCGAGCACGAGGCCGATGATCGGGTCGGCGAGGGGCGCCCCCGCCCACATGAACCCCGCCGCGGCGATCGCCCCGACCGATCCGAGCGCGTCGCCGAGCATGTGCATGAGCGCGCCGCGTGCGTTCAGGTTGTCGCGATCCGCCCGGAACAGCGCCCACGCGCTGCCGAGGTTGATCACGAGGCCCACGACGCCCGCGACGAGCACGGGCCACGCGGCGATCTCGGGCGCTGCGCCGCCGATCAGGCGCTCGGTGGCCTCCGCGGCGACGAGCGCGCACCCGGCGAGCAGCAGGATCGCGTTGGTGAACGCTCCGAGCGTCTCGGCCCGCACGAGGCCGAAGCTGCGGTCCGGGCTCGGGGCGCGGGTCGCCAGCGCCATCGCGGCGAGCGCGAGCCCGAGCGCGGCGACGTCGCCGACCATGTGCGCGGCGTCGGACCACAACGCGAGCGAGCCCGTCCACCACGCGATGCCGGCCTCGATCACGAGGAACGCGCTGTTGAGCATCAACGCGGTGCGGAGCGCGCGCCACGTCGCGAGGCGGGCCTCCTCGGGCGGGGTGCCCGGCGGCGGCGGGGCGGCGTGCGCGTGCCCGTGTGCGTGGCCGTGGCCGTGGCTGTGGTCGTGCAGGCTGGACTCCGAGGTTGGACCGAGCGTGGTCGGTCAGCCGCCCGACGGCGACTCCGCGACGTTGAGCACCCACGGCGCGGCGTCGGGCAGGTCGGCGTCGCCGCCGTCGAGCACCACGACCACCGTGTCGCCGCGGCTCAACGTAACGAACGCGCGGTACACCAGCGTGCCGTCCGGGTCCCGCGCGCCGTCGTCGTCGCAGTCGAGCGCCGCGCCCGAGCAGTCGCCGTCGAGCACCATGACGCGCGGGGCGTCGCTGTTGCCGGCGTCGCGCCCGTCGAACGCGTAGGTGCCGCGCTCCGGCGCCTGCCAGCGGACGTAGACCTCCTGCGCCTTGCCCCCGCACTCGTGCGAGCGGTCGGTCTGCCCGGCGAACGTGCCGGCGACGACGGCGTCTCCGAGCGCGGATCCGGCGTCGACGTCGACGCACGACACGTCTGGGGGGCCGAGGTCGGCGGTGTCCCAGGTGGGGCCGCACGCGGTGACGAGCAGGGTGAGCATCAACATGGGGCCCGCTTAACGTAACTGCCGATCACTTGGCCGAGAAGTGGTGGAGCAATCAGCGATCAGGGATCAGCCTTCAGCACCATTGCGAAGGTCAGAAGATGCTCACGGCGCTCCATCGGAGTCTGACGGCTGACGACTGATAGCTGACGGCCGCTCGCTGCAATCACCTCAAGTGAGCGGCGTTGTGCCTGACGTGACGGTCACCAGCAGGTTATCCGGCCCGAATGTGGTTGTGGTTGGCCATCGCGTGTGGCTCGGTAGATGGCGGCGTGTGGCAGGGCACCTGCGAGATGCCCGATGGCGCCGCTGTAGCCGACGTCACGGCGTCGTTCGTGGGCGCCGACAGCGGGCACCGGGTGGGTCCCGGCAGCGCGGTGCTGTGGGACGGGCAGTTCCGGGCGGCGTCCGGGTTCGCCGAAGCGGGCGCTGAAGGTGCGTTCGGCTCGTCGTCGGTCGCGTTCGCGCTCGACGTGGGCGCGTTCAGCGTCTTGGCGAAGGGCAAGGTCGACGGGCCGTCGTACGACGGGCAGTGCACCATCGTCCTCGTGGAACCTGACGATCCTGCGTTCGACAGCTTCGGCGACTACCTCGACCCCGGCGCGTGGTTGCAGGCGGTGGGTGACTCGGCGCCCGACGTCGCGCTCGGGCCGTGGGCCGCGGTCGACGCGGCGGAGGAAGCCGATGCGCTCGTGGGCACCTGGGTGATGACGCGGTAGGCCATGATCGTGTTTCTGGTCGGGCGCGCTCGCGGGTCTGATCGTTCGCACGGAGGTGGAGATGCGCAGGGTCGTCATCGGGGCGTGGCTGGGGTTCGGCGGCGTCGGCTGTGTGCGCTCCGGGTCCGAGGAGATGACCTACGGCGAGGCGCTCGAGGCGCTGCAAGCCACCGTCGACTCGGGCAAAGGCGAGGCGTTGGTCTCCGAGCCGATCGAGATCACCACGCAGTTCACGCTCGGGCAAGCCGCGGCGGACGCGGCGCAAGAGCTGCGGGACTGGGTCGCCTCGCAGCTCCCGTGCGCCGATCTGTCGCTCGACGGCGCCACACTCACGATGGACCTCGGCACGCTCGAGGACGCCTGCACCTACCAGGGCAAGACCTACGCCGGCGTGATCGTGCTCGAGGTGGTCAGCGCCGACGCCGACGCGGTGCTGGTGCGCCACACGTGGTCGTCGCTGACCGACGGCACGCTGACCGCCGACGGCTCGGCCGACGTCGCCTGGACCCAGGACGCCGCCACCGAGCGGCACGTCGCGCACGAGATCGTCTGGACCGACGACACCGGGCGGGTGATCGACGCGCGCGGCGACCGCACCCAGCGCTACCTCGACGAGGCGGCGGGCATCTGGGGCGGATTCGGCGAGAGCGGCACCCGCGACTGGAACGACAGCGAGACGGGTGATTGGTCGCTCGACATCGACGGGATCGAGGTCCGCTGGCAGGATCCGGTGCCGCAAGCCGGCGTGTACACGCTGCTCAACCCGGACGGCAAGACGCTCACGATGGCGTTCGAGCGCGTCGACGACGACACCATCCGCGTCACGATGTCCGGCACCCGCGACGACCTCGTGTTCGACGTCAGCGCGTGGGGCGTGATCACCGAGGTCGAGTAGCCCTGGCTGCCGCGTTCGCGCCGCGCGTTGTAAGTGCGCGTCGCGAACCCTGTCGACGCCGCTTCGGGTACAGTCGGCGCCGAGAGGAAACGTTGCGGATCGGGTTCCTTGGAACCGGTGGCGCGTTCACCGACTTCCGAGTCAACTACCACACGAACGCGCTGGTCTACAGCGCGTCCGGCGTCGTCATGATCGACTGCGGGGGCACCGCGGTCCAGGCGCTCAAGGAGCTCGGGTTCGATCCGAGCGCCGTCGGCGACGTGATCGTGACGCACGTCCACAGCGATCACGTCGGTGGTATCGAGCAGCTCGCCTGGGAGCGCTTCTACGCGGGGGCGTCGGGCCCGCGGTTCGACACCACCCGCTTGCTCACCGCGCCAGACGTCGCGCCGGGCCTGCGCGCCACGCTGGCGCCCGGGGTCGACGAGATCACCCTCTCCACCGGCGACGTCGTGCGCGGTGGCTTCGACGTGCTGTTCCATCTGAAGCACATCGCGCCAGGAACGTGGAACGACCTTGGTGATCTTCGCTTTCGTTTGGTGCCGGTGCCGCACCTGGTCGGAGCGGTCGTGCACAAGCCGTCGTACGGCGTCGAGGTCGAAGACGCGCACGGTCGGGTG
>CAIUDO010000168.1 GCA_903897935.1 uncultured Pseudomonadota bacterium | reverse complement strand
CTCCCTCCTCGCGAACGGCCCGGTCAACTACGTTGACCGGGCCTCGCCGCCCTCGCACGGGCCTCGCTCAGCGGGCTCGGTCCGCAATGCCCTTCAGGCTGCTAGCCCTCGAACAAGCGGTCAGCAGTCAGCGCTCAGCGGTCAGCCAGGTCAAAGCCATGCATCGCTCAGCGGCAGTCGACCGGAGTCTTGATCTCCGCTGCCAAGTGAGGGCTCACGCGCTGGCGGGTCCCGCGCGAGGACGACGTCGCTCCTCGGTCACGTGCTCCAGCACGCTCCCTCCTCGCGAACAGCCCGGTCAACTACGTTCACCTGGCCTCGCCGCCCTCGCACGGGCCTCGCTCAGCGCACTCGGTCTGCGCTTCCCCGAAGACTGCCAGGTCGCGCTCGGGCCCGCCGGGTCAGCCGCGGGGCTGGGTCGTCGAGAAGAGGTACCGACCGATGCGCCAGTCGCCCGCGCCGTCCTCCCGGACCAGCACGAACAGCTCCTGGTTGCCCTCGGACACCTGGGCGCCGTTGGCTAGGATCGTGGTCGTCCCGGCGCTTCGGGTGCGCGCCCACGCCACGGTCGGGCTGACCACCACGACCTCGTCGAGCTCGAACACGATGTCCAGGCGGATCATCCCGAGGATCTCCCGGTAAGCGGCCCCGATCGCGTCGACGCCGATCGCGGGGCTCCGGTGCTGGGCCATGAACACCGCGTCGCGCGCGTACAGCGCGAGGATCGCGTCGACATCGGCCGCGTTCAGCGCGGCTTCGTAGGTGCGCAGGGTGCGGGTGGCGGACGCTACCTCCGCGGTGGCGTCGAAGGGCGTGGGGATCGGTCGGGACATGGGTGCTTCTCCTGGGTGGTGAGGCGCGCACCCCGCCCAGGTCGTGACCAGGAGCAGGGCGAGCGCGAACGGACGACGGGCGAGGCGAGGCATCGGGGCTCCGAAGCAGGTTGGAGGCGGATTGGCGCCTCGACGGACGTTGGGTATCCCTCTCATTGGTGGACGAAAGTGCAGCGTATCGGTAGATGGCCTCTCGTCTATGAGAGGACACAGTGGACCTCAACGCGCTCTGGCTGTTCGTCGAAGCCGCTCACGCGGGGAGCCTCAGCGAGGCGGCGCGGCGTACGGGCGTGCCGCTGCCAACGCTGAGCCGCCGGCTGCGCGTCCTGGAGGACGAGCTCGGCGCGCGCCTCGTGGACCGGACCCACCTGGGGCTGACGCTGACCAGCGCCGGCGCGCGCTTGTTCGCCGAGGCACGGCCCGCGCTGGCCCAGCTCGCCGAAGCCGAGCGCGGGCTGCGCGATCCGTCAGGGATCTCCGGCAGGCTGCGGGTCTCGATGCCGCCACACTTCGACCCCCTGTGGCCGGTGTTCGAAGCGTTCGGCGGCCGTCACCCGGCCGTTCGGTTCGACGTGTTCGTGACCGAGCGCCGCGTCGACCTCGTCGCGGACGGGGTCGACGTCGCCATCCGGGTCGGCGACGGGGGGCGGGGGAGCTACGTCGGCCGCACGCTGGCGTCGTACCGTCACCGCCTGGTCGCCGCGCCCGCCCTGCTCGAGCGGGCGGCGATCCGTCACCCGGACGACCTCGCCCGCGTCGCGTGCGCGTGCTGGCGAACGGGGGCGCCGCCGGCGTGGCAGCTCGGAGACACCCTCGTGCCGGTGGAGCCGGTGGTGACGACCAACGACTACCGGCACCTGCTGCACCTCGCCCTTGCGGGCCGGGTCGTCACGGAGCTCCCGCCGTTCCTGGCGTGTGGCCCCCTCGAGCGTGGCTTGCTCGTGGCGGCGCTCCCGGACCACCCGCTCCCGCGGCAGCCCATCCGGGCGTTGGTCGCCGACTCCCGGCTGCTGTCGCCGCTGATCCGCGAGTTCCTCGACTTTGCCGCATCGAACGTGGCGTCTGCGCTGGACTGTCACCGCGAGCGGTGACGACGGACGGCGTCACTCGACGTCTGGGGGCACCGGGCTCTGCCCGAGGATGGCTGCGAGGCGCTCCGACCGCGGTTGGAGCGTGCCGAACCAGAGGGTCTGGACCTCGCACCGACTCATGTCCCTGATGGGCGCGCGCTCGTGCGGGTCAGCGCGGTAGTCGTACAGCTCGAGTGCGCCGTCCCACGTGTAGATCAACCGCGCGTACTGCGACTTGGCGGCCTGGATCGTCGGGCGTCCGTTGCCGGCGAACTCGGCGTGCACCGCGCGGAGCGGGGGCGCGGTGCCGACCACGCGGCCGGAGACACCCTTGGGGGTGTCCACCCCTACCAGCGCGAGCAAGGTGGGGAGGAGGTCTGGGTGCGACGTCGGGTGCGGCCAGCTCACCGGCGCTGCGCCGGGCGCGGCGATGACCGCGAACGTAGCGGCCTCCTCTGGGTGGAGGGACCGCGCGTGCCCGAGCACGCCGCGCTCCAGAAGCTGCTCGCCGTGGTCGCTCGCGACGACCACCACGGTGTCGTCGGCGCGGCCGAGGGCCTCGAGCTGCCCGAGCACCCAGCCGAGCTGGTCGTCCATGTGCCGGACGCCACCGGAGTAGCGCACCTCGATGTGCTGGAGCACGAGGGCCTGCTCTTCGGGTGACATCGAGGGCCAGGCGTCCTGGATCGCGTTGCCGCCATCGATGGTGTCGAGATCGTAGGGGATCGGCTCCAGGTCCGCGAGCTCCGTGAGGTACGCGTCGGGCGGCGCGTAAGGCTGGTGGGCGTCCATGAAGTGCAGGTGCAGCAGGAACGGCGCCCCGCCCTGGGCGCCCAGCCAGTCCACGCCCGCGGCGGCGACCACGCTGGCGTACGTGGTCTTGCCGAACACCCGCTTCGTGGCGTACCCGGCGTCGAGGCCGGTGTTCGGGCCGACGAGCTCGTTGGCGGTGAACAAGCCGGTCGCGTAGCCGTTCGCGCTGAGCAGCTCGGCGAGGGTCTCCAAGCGCTCCGGCACGGGCGAGGTGTCGGTCGGCAGGTAGCCGCTGTTGTTGGCGTCGCGGCCCGTCAACATGCAGGTCATCGACGGCAGCGTCCAGTTCGAGCACGAGTAGTGGTTCGTGAGCGCCAGGCCACGATCGATCAGGGCGTCGAGGTTCGGGGTGAGGCTCGCGCCGTCGCCCTCGGAGAGCCTGCCGATGTGGTCGCGGCGCGTGGTGTCCCACGTGACGAGCAGCACGTTGCGCCACGGAGCGTCGGTGGGCCGCTCCAGCGCCGGAGCCCGTTCGGCGTCATGGTCGATGAGGTCGCATGGGCCGTCAGCGACCTCGTCGGTGTCGTCGACGCTGGCCGGATCGGTAGGGACTACGCCGGGACCGTCGGCGCCGGGGGGCGTGGGTTCGGTCGACGGGGTGGAGCACGCGAGCAGCAGCGCGAGGTGCATCGGGGGCCTTCCGAGTCGTCGTGGGGCGAACCAGCGTTCGCCAAGACGCGGGCTCGCGTGATGATAGCGCCTAGCGAGCCGGTCGGCGGCCGAATGTGCAGCATACGCTACGGAGTGGCCTACAGCCCCTTGCCGCCGATGCGGTCCTGCGGACGCTCCACCGCGGGCGCGGTCTTCGCCGCCGCCTCGCGCCGCTCGCTGTAACGATCCACGAGGAAGTCTCGGTGATCCCGCGTCATCAGCGTGAACTTGTAGAGCTCCTCCATCACGTCGACGAGGCGGTCGCGGTACGCGCTGTCCTTCATGCGGCCGTCGTCGTGGAACTCCTGGTACGCCATCGGCACGCTGGACTGGTTCGGGATCGTGATCATCCGCATCCAACGCCCGAGCAGCCGCAGCGTGTTGACCACGTTGAACGACTGGCTGCCGCCGGAGACCTGCATCACCGCGAGCGTGCGCCCTTGCGTGGGGCGGACGGCGCCGACCGCGAGCGGGATCCAGTCGAGCTGGTTCTTGAACACGCCCGAGATCGCGCCGTGCAGCTCCGGGCAGCTCCACACGTGCGCCTCGGACCACGTCGACAACGCGCGCAGGCGCACGACCTCGGGGTGATCGTCGAGGCCGGGCCCCTTGACGGGCAGCTCGTGTGGGTGGAACCAGCGCACCTCACAGCCGAGCCCTTCGAGGATCCGCGCGCCCTCTTCGGCGAGCAACCTGCTGAACGAGCGCTCGCGCAGGCTTCCGTACAGCATCAGGACGCGGGGTGGGTGCGTGCTCGCCGCGACGGGCGGGAGCACAGGCGCCTCGAGCGGGGGCGGCGCGCCGTCGTGCCAACTGGCCATCGGACCTCCGGCGCTGGCTTACGCTCGGGCGCGCGTGCTGGCCACGCGGGGGCGGCACCCAGCGCCCGGTCGGGTCATCGCGGGTCGCTTCGTGACGGCTCACCGGGGGCGTCCGGGGTGGCGACGGCGCGAGCGGCGCGGTGGCGGCGAAGCTCCTGCGGGCCCAGGAAGAACCCGAACGGCGGCCCACCGGTCGCGTGGTGGGTGCGGTGTGCGGCGGCGACGCGGGCGAGCCACCGCACCCGCCGAAGCCGGCCGACGGGCAGCCGGCCGTGAGCGAGCCCATCGTGAAAGACGGCGTACATGATGCCGAACGCCGACATGCCCCACGCAAAGCCCCAGACGAAGTCCCAGCCTGGAGCGGGCGCCACGAGCGTCGGGACGACCCAGAGCGGGATCGACAGCAGCGCGTGGCCGAACGACAGCCAATCATTCGCCTCGAACCGACCTTCGCGGGGCCGATGGTGCGACGCGTGCCAACGCTCGAAGCGGCCGTGCCAGAGGTGGCCGTGGACCCAACGGGACCACGGCTCCATGATGATCAACCCGACGACGAGCCCGAACGCCCACCACCACAGCGACATGATCTTCTCCACAAGCTGCTCATAATGTGTTCAGCCGGGAGGGGCGGCGGCGGGTGTGTGCGCGTGTGCACCGGAACGCGTCATCGACTCCGCCAGGGCGAACGGGTGGTCGTCAACGTCGGCTCCGGGGTGGTCCGTCATGCGTAACGACGGACCGTCCGCGTTCGACCGTGTCGGGCGGAAGCCAGACTTACGGCGCCGCGACCGCCCGATCCCTCCGGGGAGACACGCCGAACTTCCTAGAATACTCCCGGCTGAACTGGTTCGGGCTCTCGTACCCGACCTCGTAGGCGGCAGACGACACGGTGTGCGCGCCTTCGGACAGCAGGCGGCGGGCCTCCAACAGGCGCAGGTCCTTCGTGTACTGGAGCGGCGTCGTCGACGTCACCGCCTTGAAGTGCTTGTGCAAGGAGGACGGGCTCATGCCCACGCGACTGGCGAGCTCCGGAATCGAGACCGGCGCCCGGAAGTTCTCCCGCAGGTGCCGAATGGCGCGCGCGACGTGGCTGGCGTGGCTGCCGTGTCGCAGGAGCTGGCGGAGCATGCCGCCGTTGGGCGCGATGAGCAGCCGAAAGTGCACCTCCTTGCGGATCAGGGGAAGCAAGACCCTGGCCTCGACCGGGTTGGAGGCGAGCGCGAGGTACCGCGAGAGGGCCTCGACCAGGCCGGCGTCGGCTGGGTGGGCGGCGAGCGCGTGCAGCGTCGTGACGTCGGACGGCAGATCACCCACGTCGTCGTAGAGCCCCCTCAGCAGCGCGATGTCGATGGCGACGATCACCGCGAGGTACGGCCGTCCCTGCTCGGCCCGCGTGATGCGCGCGACGACCGGCAGGTCGTGGCTGACCACCAGGGCGTCTCCGGCCGACAGGACGATGCTGCGATCCAGCGTCGCGGTCTCTTTACGCCCCTGGAGGACCAGGCAGATCACGGGGTCGTAGAGGGTGGCGGTCCAAGAGGTGGGCTCGTGGTGACGAACGAGCAGCATCCCCTCCACCGGCTCCACGAGAGTAGCATCGACCGGTGTTCCTTCGAGGTAGGTCATCGCGCGGTCCGCGAGCGCGTCGGTCGTCATCGGCAGGTCCTCCGGATGGGGCCAGGACGTCAGCTTGCACCATGCACCCCGAACCTCCAGCCCGGGAGAGGATTGGGCACGTCTTGTGCACGATGTGGCAGGACGCAGGCGGTAGCCGCTCGTAGGCTGATCGGCATCCAAGACCCACCTGGAGATCCGATGACCACCAGCTCCCCACCCGCGCGTAAGCGCGTCCTCGTCACCGGCGCCAGCGGCGCCATCGGCCAAGCCACGTGCCTCTCGCTCGTCGGGCGCGGGCACCGCGTAGCCGGCACCATGCGGGACCCGAGCGGCAAGAACAACGCCGTCGCCCGGACCCTCGAGGCGCACGGAGTCAGCGTGGTCGAGATGGACGTCACCACCGACGCCAGCGTGGGCGCTGGCGTCGCCTCGACCCTCGAGGCCCTCGGTGGGCTCGACGTCGTGTTCAACAACGCTGGCGTCGGCTCCTACGGCGTGCAAGAGCTCTTCAGCGCCGACGAGATGCAGCGTGTGTTCGACGTCAACGTGTTCGGCGTTCAGCGCGTGATGCGCGCCGTGCTCCCGCCCCTGCGGGCCGCGGGCGCGGGCACGGTCGTGTACACGTCGAGCCTGATCGGCCGCGTCGCCGTCCCGTTCTATGGCACGTACTGCGCGTCCAAGTGGGCGCTCGAGGCCATCGCACAGTCCTATCGCGCCGAGCTCGCCCGCTTCGGGATCGACTCGTTCATCGTGGAGCCCGGCGCGCTGCCGACGGCGTTCCTCGACGGCATGATCCAGCCCGCCGCCCACGACGCCGCCTACGCCCCCGAGGCCGCGGTCCTCGGGCCCTCGCTCGACGGCATGGTGCAGATGCTCAAGGCGAACCCCGAGCAGCGACCCGAGCTGGTGGCCACGATCGTCGCCGACCTCATCGACGCGCCGGCCGGCGCCCGGCCGTTCCGCGTCGTCGCCGACCGCACGGGCATGGGCGAGCCCATCGACCGGTACAACGCGCACCTCGCGCAGCTGACGCACGGCCTGTACGCGGCGTTCGGGAACAGCGAGATGCTGCGCCTCAACGCCGAGGGGACCTGACATGCGCCGGACCCTCTTCATCACGGGCGCGTCGAGCGGCATCGGCCGCGCCACCGCCCTGCACTTCCAGGCCCGCGGCTGGAACGTCGTTGCGACCATGCGCGACCCGGACGCGGCGGGGGACCTGGCGGCGCTCGACCACGTCCTCGTCGCCCGGCTGGACGTGCTCGACGGGAGCAGCATCGAGGCCGCGCGGGGTGCCGCCCTGGCGCGCTTCGGTGCCGTCGACGTCCTGCTGAACAACGCGGGGTACGGCGCGTACGGCCCGCTGGAAGCCTTCTCCATGGACCGCGTACGGCGGCAGTTCGACACCAACGTCATCGGTCTGATCGAGGTGACCAAGGCCTTCTTGCCCCACTTCCGCGAGCGTCGGAGCGGGACCGTGGTCAACGTCTCGTCGATCGGCGGCCAGATGACCTTTCCGCTCTGGGCGCTCTACCACGGCACCAAGTTCGCGGTGGAGGGCCTCTCCGAGGCGCTGCACTACGAGCTGGAGGCCTTCGGCGTGCGGGTTCGGATCGTGGAGCCCGGCATGATCGCGACCGACTTCGGCGGGCGGTCCTTCGAGTTCTGCAACGACCCGTCGCTGGTCGCGTACCAGGGGACGGTCGGCAAGCTGTTCGCGCACTGGAGCCGGGTGGCGTCCAGCCCCTCGCCGCCCGGCCTCGTGGCGGAGGTGATCTGGAGCGCCGTCCATGACGAGACCGACCGCCTGCGGTTCCGGGCCGGCGCCGAGGCGCTGTTGCGCGCGCGGGCGGACCAAGACGACGCGACCTTCATCGGTGGGCTCAAGCGCGAGATCGGGCTGGGTGACGAGCGCTGAGGGGCGCGAGCGCTGGTCGCCCACGCCTGCCCGCTACCCGGCGGCGCGTCGAGGTCTCCGAAGTCCGCGCGGACGCCTCGGGACGTCTGGCCGCGCGCCGTCGGCGGCCCGCCCCAGGGCCCCTCCGGCCGGTGAATCGCGCCCCTACGATCACCGGGAGGCCGGCGCCCGCGGCGGGCGCGATGAATCGCGCCCCTACGATCACCGCGAGGCCGGCGCCCGCGGCGGCGCGATGAACCGCCGCGTCGGGCGGCGCTTGGGCGACTCCTCCGCGCGGTCGACGGCGTCCGCGGCGTGGTCGGTCCCTCGCGCCTCACCGGCGATCAGTACGTGTAGCAGCCGTCGTTGCGGGACCAGTCGTAGGCGTGCTGGTCGTCGTCGGTGTTGCACGTGGGGTTTCCCGGGCAGGTCACGTCGGCGGCGTACCAGTTGCCGCCGCACCGCACGGACCCGACGTTGCTGCCGAACGGGTCGTTGGCGGTGAAGTAGTTCGTGGTCGCCGCGCTCCACCCGCCGCTGGCGTCGTAGCCCGTGCCGCGGCCGATGAACCAGCCCACCCCCACGCACGGCGCGGCGCAAGCGGCGCGGAACGTGTTGCCGTCGAACACGTTCGCGACGAACGCGCCGGCCGAGTCGGGCCGCACCGTGAGCATCGCGGCCATCACCGCGTTCGCGCCGCCCGGCAGGTCGCTCCACGCGGCGGCCCCGAGGGCGGCGAACACCGGATTGCCGTTCCCGGCGTTCCACGGTCGGTTGTTGTTCTCCACCACGTTGCCGCGGATCGTGGACGACGACACGTCCATGAAGCCGAACCCCGCCGCGCCGCCGCACCAGGGCCGGGCGCCGCCCCAGGTGTTGCCGGGTTCGGTGACGGTGTTGCCTTCGATCACGAAGTTCGCGACGCCGTCGAGGTCCACCCCGTGGCCGCAGTTGTCGCGGATGGTGTTGTTCGTGATGCGACCGCCGGTGGTGTTCCACAAGCTGTACACGCCGCCGCCCGGGATCGGGCCGTTCTCGCAGTCCCAGCCGTTGTCGTAGATGGTGTTGCCGTCGACCTCGCCGTACCCGACGAGGGTGGCCGAGTCGCACTGGATGTCGTGCACGCTGCTGCCGGTGAGGCGGTTGCCGCTGCCTGCCGGCAGCCCGGCGACGAAGATGACCCCGTAGAACGTTCCGGTCAGCTCGCTGTCCTCGACGACGTTGCCGACGCCCGCGGGGTCGACGTAGTACACACCGACCGTGCGCGCGCCAGCGTGGGTGCCTCCCGAG
Organism: uncultured Pseudomonadota bacterium; assembly: GCA_903897935.1. Classification (GTDB taxonomy): domain Bacteria; phylum Myxococcota_A; class UBA796; order UBA796; genus CAIUDO01. The sequence goes on along the minus strand of CAIUDO010000168.1, from coordinate 432 downwards.
TTGCCGATCCACGCGCGGGACACGCGGTTGTTCGACCCGAGCAGGAGCACGATCGAGTTCGTGTACGAGAACTCGAGCGTGTCCTGGCCGTCGAGCGCGAGGTCGGCGACCGTGCCAGACCCCTGGAGGTACACCAGGAACCCGGACCCGCCCGACGTGAGCGCGAGGGTGGTCGCGGCGGCGCCCGCGCCGGACAGGGTCGCGCCGACCGGCAGGGCGATCCCGCGGTCCACCTCGAACCGACCGGGCCCGAGGGCGGCGTGGCCGGTCGCGAGGCAGGCGTCGATCGCGGCGGCGTTCTCGGCCGGGGTCGGGGCCGGCACGAGCGCGGCGCACGCGTCCAGGGTCGTGTCGGTGTCGGTGTCGGCGTCGGCGTCGGTGTCGGTGTCGGTGTCGGTGTCGGTGTCGGTGTCGGTGTCGGCGTCGATGTCG
>CAIUDO010000167.1 GCA_903897935.1 uncultured Pseudomonadota bacterium | reverse complement strand
TCGGCCCACGTCAACGACACCGAGAACGGCGCGTCCGGAGACAGGTGCTCACCCGGCGCTGCTCCGAGCACGAGCGAACCATCACCTTTCTTCCATGTTATGGACGCGGTCGGGTCAGCCGCGCTGGCGACGGCGACGAGCAGCACGATCATCTGAGGACGCTCCGATCAGAGGCCGAGCATGCCTTGCTTGAGCACGCTGGTGGGTGGCGACGCACCGATGAACACGGAGGTCAGCGCCTTCGCGAAGTCCGCACCTTCCACGGTGCCCTTCTTGATCCCGCGGATGTACACGGTGGTGCCGACGCCGGGCACGTACTCGAGCACGATCTCGTCACCCGCGCGCACCGTCTCCATCATCGAGCACAAGCGGTCTACCCGATCCCCGAGGGTGAAGCCGGACTGCTTCGCGAAGCCCTCCACCCAGGTCTCGTTGAGCTGGTCGGCGGTGACCTCTTTGTAGATGAAGTGCATCACGATCCGGCGCGGCGCGTCTTGCGCGATGATCTGCGCGGCGTCGGAGGACTTGTTGGTGAGGTACAAGCCGCCCACGTACACGTCGACCCACAGCTTCTCGCGCAGCCCGAGCCCGTTGAGCACCAACGACTGACCGCCCGCGGTCGCGGCGTCCGGCAGGGTCACCCCAGCCAGCGTGCCCGCGTTCGCCACCAACGACCCCCAGACGAACATCCACATCCGATCCTCCCCGCCCGCCAACCCCGCGGCGACACCTGACCGTTCCTCTACTCGATCAATCGGGACAACGCCCGGACCCGACCTGCCGCCGCCCCGATGGCCGCGCCCGCCTCCTCGACGTCGTCGTCGGTCGTGAACCGACCGAGCCCCAGCCGAAACGACGCCGCGGCGACGTCTCGCGCCAACCCCATCGCCGCCAGCACGTACGACGGCTCGAGCGACTCCGACGTACACGCGCTGCCCGCCGAGAACGCGATCGGGCGCACCGCCATCATCAGGGCCGCGGCGTCGACCCCCGGCAATGCCACGTGGAGGTTGTTCGGCAGCCGATGCTCCATCGACCCGTTCACCTGCAGATCCGGGACGGCGGCGCGCAGGATCTCGAGCAGCCGATCCCGACGACGGGCCACGCCCATCAGCTCGCCATCGGCCAACGCGGCGTCGACGCGCTGGCACGCGACGCCCAACCCCACGATCAACGGCACAGGCAGCGTGCCCGGCCGTAGACCACGCTCCTGCCCGCCCCCGTGGGTCAGCGGCGCGATCGACACCCGAGGCCGCCCGCGCCGGACCCACAGCGCGCCGACCCCCTTCGGTCCGTACATCTTGTGCGCCGACAGCGACAGCAGGTCGACGCCCAGCGTTCGCACGTCGACCGGGATCTTCCCGACGGCCTGCGCGGCGTCGGTGTGCACGAGCACGCCTCGCTCGCGGCACCGCGCGGCGACCTCCGCGACCGGCTGGATCGTGCCGACCTCGTTGTTCGCCAGCATCATGCTCACGAGCACGGTGTCGGGGCGGAGCGCTTCGGCGATCCGGTCGGGGCACACCCGGCCCGACGCGTCCGGTGGCACCACGGTCAACAAGCCGCCCTCCCGCTCCCAGACCCGGGCCGGGTCGAGCACCGCCTTGTGCTCGACCGTCGAGACGACGAGGTGGCCGCGCCCCGCGGCTCGCATCACCCCGAGCACCGCGAGGTTGTTGGCCTCGGTCGCCCCGGAAGTGAACACGACCTCCCGAGGGTCCCCCCCAATCGTCGCCGCGACGCGCGCGCGGGCCAGCTCGACGGCGGCCCGCGCGGTGTGCCCGTGGCTGTGCGTGCGCGAGCCCGCGTTGCCGAAGTGCTCCAGGAAGTACGGCACCATCGCGTCCACGACCGCCGGATCGCAGCGGGTCGTCGCGTGATCGTCCAGGTAGATCGCACGAGGCATCGCACCCCCGCGTCGTCCTACCCGCGCGGCAGCGGAACCACCACGCCGAACCGCGGTCCAGCGTAGGGCGGCGGTTATGCTCGCCGCCCACCGTGTGGAGCCCCAATGCGCGCCATCCTGCCTGTCGCCGCCCTCCTGCTCGCGTCGTGCGGCGAAGGCACGTCCGGTCGGTCCCTCAAAGAGAACGCGGGCCTCGCGTTCGCGCCGTGCAACGCCGCCGAGATCCGGTTCCTCGCGGGCAAGCACAACCTGTCCCCAGCCTTCGATTATTGCGGAGGGAACACGTTTGGCGACTTCTCGTGGTCCCCGGACGGCGAGCGGCTGTACTTCAGCCTTCCCCTGACCCACCACGTCATGCACGCCGCCCACGAGCAGAAGCCGGTCATCACGATCCCCACCCTGCTGCCCACCGGCACCG
>CAIUDO010000166.1 GCA_903897935.1 uncultured Pseudomonadota bacterium | reverse complement strand
GCTCGCCGAGTTCGGCGTGCCGCACGCCTGCGAGATCGTGTCGGCCCATCGCACGCCGGGCAAACTCGCCGACTACGCCCGTGACGCGGCCGGCCGTGGGCTCAGGGTGCTCATCGCCGGCGCCGGCGGGGCGGCCCACCTGCCCGGCATGGCCGCCGCGAAGACCCCGCTGCCCGTGTTCGGCGTGCCCGTCCGGTCGCGGGTGCTCGCGGGCGTCGACTCGTTGTTGTCGATCGTGCAGATGCCGGCGGGCGTCCCGGTCGGCACGCTCGCGATCGGCGAAGCCGGCGCCACGAACGCCGCGTTGTTGGCCGCCGCGGTCCTGGCGCTGTCCGATCCCGCGCTCGCCGACCGCCTCGACGCCTACCGCGCCGCGATGACCGAGAAGGTGCTTGCGTCGCCTGATCCGCGGGCCAACGGGTGAACCCCGTGCTCGGCATCCTCGGGGCGGGCCAGCTCGGCCGCATGTTGGCGCTCGAGGCCCACGCGCTCGGCGTCCCGGTGCGCCTGCTCGGCGAGCCCGACGGCTCGGGCGCTCAGGTCGCCGCGACCGCCGAGGGCTCCCTCGACGACGCCGACGCCATCAAGCGCTTCGCGCGCGGCTGCGACGTGTTGACCGTGGAGACCGAGAACGTGCGCGTCGACGCTCTGGTCGACCTGCCATGCCCGGTGTGGCCGCCTCCGGCCGCGATCGAGGCCTCGCAGGACCGCGTCAACGAGAAGCGGCTGTTCGACCGCCTCGGCATCCCGACCGCGCCGTGGGTGCCGGTCGCGTCCGACGAGGAGCTGGCCGGCGCTGTCGAGGCGCTCGGGTTCCCGTTCGTGCTCAAGAAGCGTCGCTCGGGCTTCGACGGTCGCGGGCAGGTCGTCGTCAAGGCGCGCAACGAGGCGGTGCCGGCGTTCCGGTTGCTCGGCGAGGTGCCGTGCATCGCCGAGGGGTTCGTCAGGTTCGACGCCGAGCTGTCGGTGCTCGTCGCGTGCCCGGTGCGAGGGGCGCGCCGCGTGTGGCCGGTCGCGCGCAACGTGCACTACGTCGGGCAGCTTGACTACTGCACCGTGTTGCCGAACGATCCCCTCCAGGCCGAAGCTGCCGCGCTCGGCAACCGGGTGGCCGACGCGCTCGGGTACGTCGGCGTGCTCACGGTCGAGACGTTCGTGCGGGGCGGCGCGCTCGTCGCCAACGAGATCGCCCCGCGCGTGCACAACTCCGGCCACTGGTCGATCGAAGGCGCCGTCACGAGCCAGTTCGCGAACCACGTGCGCGCCGTGCTCGGCTTGCCGGTCGGCCCGACCGACGCGGTGGCGTGCGCCGCCACGGTGAACCTGCTCGGATCGTTGCCCGCGCGCGGAGACGTGCTCGCGATCCCCGGCGCGTTCTTCCACGGGTACGGCAAGTCCGACCGTCCCGGCCGCAAAGTCGGCCACGCGACCGTGCTCGCGCCGAGCGTGCCGCGGCTGCACGAGCGCCTCGACCGCCTGCGGCAGGTGGTCGGTCCTCGCGGGTGAGCGCGTTGGTGTGGGCGGAGCGCGTGGTCGGGCCGCACCCGGTCGAGCCGCTCCCCGGCCACCACGGCACGCGCACGTGGGGCTTCGGGCCGTACGTCGTGCGCGCGCACGGTCCCGGGCGGGGGTACCACCAGGAGCGGGGCGCTGCCGCGTTTGTGGGGGGTCCGTGCGTCGTGGCGTGCGACGACGCGTCTCGCTGGTTGCTGGTCGAACGGGTGCCGGGTCGCGACGCCGCGCCCGACGACTGGCGCGCGGGCGGCGCAGCCCTGCGCCGGCTGCACGACACCCCCTGGATCGACGACGACCCGGTGCTGGTCGCCGACGCCTGGGCGCGTCGGGTGGCCGCCGCGTGCGCCGCGGTGCCCGAGGCCGGGGTGCGCGCGGACGGGCTGACCGGCGCGAGGGTGCCGTGCCATCGCGACGCGGGCCCGTACAACTGGCGGGTCACCGACGACGGGGCCGTGCGGCTCGTCGACTGGGAGCACGCGCGGGCGGACCACCCGGCGGTCGACCTCGCCGCGGTCGTCGGCCTCGCCCACCCCGACGATCCGCACGTGCGCGCGTTCCTCGACGGGTACCGCGCCTCGCCGGACCAAGAAGCCTGGTTGCCGGCTGCGGTTGCGCTGCGCGCGCTGGGCGCGATCGCGTGGGCCCGGCGCCGGCGCGACGCCGCGTGGGAGGCCGACGCTTGGGCGATGCTCCGCCGGTGGACCTGAAAGAGGTGTGCAGCTACTACTAATCGGGTTAGGTTTAGTAGTAGTTGGAGGCGCCGCGCCATGCGTGTTCCGGAAGCCGCCCCGTCCTTTCCATCGTTGTTGGCGTCCGTACCTAACGACGAGCTGCTCGCGGTCACCAGGCGCCACTGGATGGCCGCTTCGCTCGACGACGCGTACTTGCCTTGGGACGAGCACCGCCGCCGGCCCCCGCCCGAAGGACTCGACGCGCGTGGATCGTGGCTGATCAAGCAGCTCAAGCGTCGGTCGGCGCAGCGGGTGTTGCCGTGGGTGGACCGGGACGGCGTCCCGCTCCGGTACGCGCTCACCGACGCGGTCCTGGCCTGCTGCCAGCGGGTTGATCGTGAAGCAGCGGGGCGCATCTCGAGCGACAGCTCAGTCGGCGAGCACCGCGACCGGTACCTGATCGCGTCGCTCATGGAGGAGGCCATCAGCTCCAGCCAGCTCGAGGGGGCCGCCACCACCCGGCAGGTCGCCAAGGAGATGCTCCGCGCCGGCCGCGCGCCCCGCACCGTCGACGAGAGGATGATCGCCAACAACTACGCGACGATGCGCCAGCTCGCCAGCGACCGCGACCGACCGCTGACACCCGCCGGGGTGCTCGCGATCCACCGCGGCCTCACCCGCGGCACCCTGGCCGAGCCGGCGTACGAGGGATCGCTTCGCACGACCGACGACGTGCGGGTGGTGGACGACGACGGCGTCGTGCTGCACCAGCCGCCCGCCGCCGCCGAGCTGCCGGCGCGCCTGGAGGCCTTGTGCGCGTTCGCGAACGGTGACGCGCCGACGCAGGGGTTCCTCCCCCCGGTGGTACGCGCGATCGCTGTCCACTACATGTTGGCGTACGACCACCCGTTCGTCGACGGCAACGGTCGCACGGCGCGCGCGCTGTTCTACGGCGTCATGCTGCGCGAGGGCTATTGGCTGCTGGAGTTCGTCTCGATCTCCCGGCTGCTGCGCAAAGCGACGGCGGCGTACGCGCGGTCGTTCTTGTACGTCGAGACCGACGAGCAGGACCTCACCTACTTCGTGCTCGCGCAGCTCGACGTCTTGTGTCGGGCGCTCGACGAGCTACGGTCCTGGCTCGACCGCAAGGCCAGGGAGCAGCGTCGCGCCTCGGAGTTGATCCGCGGCGTACCCGGGTTGAACCATCGACAGCTCGCGCTGCTCGAGCACGCGTGCCGGCACGACGGGTTCGTCTACACCATCGAGGGCCACCGGCACAGCCACGGTGTCGTATACCAGACGGCGCGCAGCGACCTGCTCGACCTCACTGCCCGCGGCTTGTTGGAACAACACCGGAGGGGGAGGGCGTTCGTGTTCTTGGCCGCGCCCGGGCTCGTCGCGCGGTGCGGGGGCGTGTCGCGTTACGGTGGTTCGGAGGGGTGATGAACCGTCGTATTCGGATGGTCAGCGTCGCCGACGCCGGCCGCGTCGCGGAGATCGACCACGACGTCGTCGCGGACGGGCGCGGCGCCGTGCTCGAGGTCGACCAGCTCCCCTCGGTGTCGGTGGTCGCGGCGCGGATCGACGCCTTGTTCGCTGCACAGTCCGCCGGCGTCGCGTCTACCATGCTCGTCGCCGAGGAGGGGGGCCGCGTGGTCGGCTACGCGCACCGGGAGCAGCTCACCCCGAAGCGGCTCCAGCACGTCGGCGTGCTCGACCTCGCGGTCGACCCGGCGCACCAGCGGCGCGGGCACGGGCGCGCGCTGATGGAGGCGTTGATCGAGGACAGTTGGTCGTGGGGTCTGCTCCGGCTCGAGCTCTACGTCCGCGCCGACAACGTCCGGGCGGCGGCGCTCTACCGGTCTCTCGGCTTCGTGCTCGAGGGCACGCGCCGCGGCTTCGTGCGGCTGCCGGGGGGCGAGCTGGTCGACGACCACATCTTCTGCATGTGGAGCCCGACATCGCCCGCCGGCCAAGCATAGGCTACGCGCGCCTCGCGGAGGGGACATGAGGCTGCTGTTCATCGTCGCGCTCGGCTGTGGCGCACCGAAAGACACCCACGCGCCGATCCCTGTCGACACCGACACGGACACCGAAACGGATTCCGACACCGATTCGGACACCGACACCGCGCCGCCGGTGCTGCCCGACCCGGTCGTCGTCACGCTGACCACGCGCGACTCGGTCGACTTGGTGGCGGACTATTACGCGGCGTCCGGGCCCGGCCGGCCCGGCGTCGTGCTGCTTCACATGATCCCGCCGTACAACGACCGCTCGTCGTGGCCGGTGGACTTCGTCACGCGGCTGCAGGCCCACGATTGGGGCGTTGTCGTGGTCGACCGCCGCGGGGCCGGCGACTCGGGCGGCGTCGCCGTCGACGCGTACACGGGCGAGTGGGGGCGGTACGACGTCGAGGCGTGCGTGCTGCAGCTCGTCGCCGACGGCGCCACCGAGATCGTGCTGATCGGCGCGTCGAACGGCACCACCAGCGCGCTCGACTACGCCGTGTGGGCCGCGGGCGAGGGGCTCCCGGTGCCGGCGGCGCTCGGGTTCATGACCGGCGGCACCTACACCGAGACGAACACCTCGATGAGCGCGCTCCCGTCGATGCCGGCGGTGTTCACCTTCTCCACCGCCGAGGCGGCGTGGTCGGTCGCGCAGGCGCCCCTCGACCCCGGGTGGACCATGCTCGAGTACGCCGATGGCGCGCACGGCACCGACATGTTCGGCGCTGCCCCCCAAGTCTCCGACGACCTCGACACGTTCTTGGTCGGCGTGTTGTAGCGGCGAGTTGTTGTGACAATACGTGACAATTTCGTCCGGCGATACGCTCCGAAACGCATGAGCGCTTGCTACACTATCGCTGCGCTGGTGGAAAGCGCGTGCGATAAACGTCGACGGAGGCAGCCAATGCTCGAAAATCCCCCCCCCCCCCCCGTGTTATCAGCGCTTCACTCTTAGCGATCTCGTCGGAGTGGTCGTTCGGGTTCTGGGATGACTGGATGTTCGTGTCGGACGGTGAGACGCTCCAGGCGGAGCTCGACGTGCAGAACGTCACCGGCGGCTTCGTCGCGTCGATGGCGGTCCAGTACGCCACGATTCGGACGAAGCGTCCTTCGGCGCCTGAGGTGATCGGCAGCGCCGCCAACACGCCCGTCCTCGTGCAGGTGGCGTTGGACACCGAGACCCGGATCGCGGCCCGCGTCGGCTTGGCGTGGCGTACGACCAACACGGCCGGCTCTGGCACGGTCGTGGCGACCTCGTACGTGTCGCGTTTCGCGCGGCCGATCGGCTCGTTGGACGTGGAGGTCGGCCCGATGGTCGCCAACGCGACCCGGTACCTCCGGATTGGCCGTCCTGAGACCACGTTGGGGCTCGGCGGGTACAAGGGTGCGGCGCTGATCACGGGCTTCACCGGCACCGGCACGCTCACGTATGGGCTCGTGGCCCGCCGGTACGCGCTGGACCGGGAGACCCCGAGCCCGTGGGTCGCGTTGGAGACGCCGGTCGCGGTGACGGCGGACAGCGCGCGCAACACCGGTCTGTTGGCGCTGCCGACCAACTACGCCACCTCGAACCTGGGTGAGCTCGCGCTGGCGATCGAGTCGAGCGCGGCCGGTGTCTCGGCCACCGTCAAGGTGGTCGCGGTGGGGCACTGGCCATGACGCTCACGATTGGTGGCACGCTCCCCTTTCATCCCCCCGAGTGGGTCCGCGCCTCGCGCGCCGTGCTGGGCGCGTTCGAGGTGGGGCGCAGCGTCGAAGTGTACCAGCTGCGCGCGGTGAACAACGGGCAAGCGCAGGCGTGGTGGGAGGCGCCCGACGGGTCGCGGTACCTGCTCGCGTGTGTGCGCGACGACGACGCGAGCGGCGCGCACGGGGTCGCGGTGTGGATGCTGTTCCCGGTCGAGAACGTGTGGCGGC
>CAIUDO010000165.1 GCA_903897935.1 uncultured Pseudomonadota bacterium | reverse complement strand
CGGCGGCGAAGAAGCCGGCGGCGGCGAAGAAGCCGGCGGCGCGGAAGAAGAAGGACGAGACGGCCGCGCCTCCCGAGCCCGTCGAGGCCGCGCCCGAGCCGAAGGCCAAGGCCAAGGCCAGCAAGCCGAAGTCGACGCGGGCCGCCAAGGCCAAGGCGCCGCCCGCGAAGCCGGCGCCGCCCCCGAAGCGCCCGGGCAAAGCCAAGAAGAAGGGCACGACGTTCTCCGCCCGCAAGAAGGCGGCCGCGGCGCTCGAGAACGACCCGACCTGACGCGCCGAACGCGGTGGCGCCGCTCAGGGCGCCGAGCGCTCCACCACCTCGAACGCGACGCGGCGGTTCTGCGCCGCAGTGGCGTCGTCGACCTCGGGCACCAGCGGCCGGGTCGCGCCGTACCCACGCGCGACCATCCGCTCCGGAGGGACGCCGAGCGCGACCAAAGCCGCGACCACCGCTTCCGCACGTCGCGTCGACAGCTCGTAGTTGTACGCGACGCCCCCGACGCGGTCCGAGTGCCCTTGTACCTCGACCTTCACGAAGTCGGGCCGCGACAGCAGCGCGTTCGCGACCTCTTCCAGGATCGGCCCCGACTCGGGGCGCAGCGTGGCCTGATCGAAGTCGAACGGGACGGTCTCCTTGATGACGACGGTGGTTCCGGTGGTCTCGACGCGGCGCTCGCCCGTCGACCGGACCTCGATCGCCGCGGGCGCGCCGCCCGGCGGCACGGTCAGCGTCGCGCGCCCGGTGCCCCGATCCGCCGTGGTGGTGATGACCGTCCACGATCCCGGCCGCAGCGCCAACATCGCGTCGCCGTCCGCGCCGGTGGTGGCGGGCGCGACCTCGTCGGGGCCCTCCACCCGGATCTCGGCGTCGAGCGGGGCGCCGTCGGGCCCGCGCGCCTGCACCGTCACCTGGCTGCGCACGTAGCTCAGCGCCACGATCTGCTCACGGGTGCCCTCGGCGAGCACGACGTCGCCGGACCAGCCTTGGAAGCCGTCTGCCGCGACCTCGACGGTCGTCGGGCCCGGCGTCAGGTCCGGCGTGATGGTCGCGCCGGCGGGGGTGGTGGTCGCGTCGGCGCCCCCGACCCGCACGCGCGCCCCGGGGACCGGCTTGCCGTCTTCGTCGACGACGCGCACCAACAACGACACGTCGCCGTCGCCCACCGGCTCCAGCGTGATCGCGACCGGAGTGAGCACCGCCCGGTCGGGCACGACGACGGCCTGCTGGGCGACCCCGCTCGACCGGGACGTGACCAGCACCTGCCAGCTCCCGGGCGACAGCGCGAGCACCCGCGTGCCGTCGGGGTAGACGGGCAGCGGCGGCAGCTCGGACGCGCCCGCCACCCGCACGACGGCGTCCGACACCGGGCCGTCGGGGCCGGTGACCGAGACCTCGACCGCGCCGACGCCCCACCCGAGCGCGACGTCCACCGTCGACAAGCTGGAGCCGAGCTTGACCGACCGCTTCGCGGTCGCGTACGCAGGTTCGGTGACCTCGAGCGTGCGTGTCCCGGCGTCGAGCGAGCGCAGCGACACCAGGCCGTCGATGGTGTCGCCCATCGCCTCGCCGTCGAGCTTGACCTCTGCGCCGTCGACGAGCTGGCCACGGGGGTCGCGCACGCGCACGTCCAAGTCGGCGTCGCCCGAGCCCCCGGTGAGCAGCACGTCGACCTCGATCAGGCGGTCGTCGTCGGGGGTGACGGTGAACGCGCGCCCGGCGAGCCCGCGGCTCGGGCTCGTCACCGAGGCTTGCCAGGCGCCCGCGTCGACGGTGGTGAGCGCGACGCCGTCGGCTCCGAGCGGCAGCGGGGGCACCGTGAGCGGCCCGGTGAGCCGCAAGGTGGCGTCGGGCACCGGGGCCACACTGTCGCGGGCGGAGAACCGCACCGACCCGGGCAACCAGCCGAGGGTCAGCACGTGCTCCTGCGCGCCGTCGGTGAGCTCGAGCGCGAGGTCGTCGACGGGGCGGTGGCGCGGCCCCCGCAGGGCCAACGCGCGCACCCCCGAGTCGAGCCCGGCCAACACCATCGTGCCACCCGTCGACGTAGTGCCGTACGACTGCCCGTCGAGCAGGACCTCGGCCCCGGAGACGGGCGCCCCCGTCGGGTCGACGACCCGCAGCGCGAGCGACGCCGAGCCGGCCTCGGGCGGCTGCAACACCACGGTGACCTCGACGAGGGAGGCGTCGCTCTCCTCGATGACGAGATCTCGCTGCTGTACGCCGTGTTTCGGGGACGTCACGAACAGCGTCCACGCGCCCGCGCGGAGCTGGAGGTCCTTCTCGCCCGACGGCCCGACCGCCGACGCTGGGAACCGCGACGGGCCGATCAGGCGCAGCGTCGCGTCGTCCACTGG
>CAIUDO010000164.1 GCA_903897935.1 uncultured Pseudomonadota bacterium | reverse complement strand
TCGCTCAACGGCAGTCGACCGGATTGTTCGCGTTCAGGTGAAGGTCGGTTGAGTCACCATCGCGCCATTATCAAGCTGGAAGCTGATGGCTGAGGGCTGATGGCTCGGCCCTGCGCTTGTTTTGGGCCTAGCTGCTTCATGGTCAGTTCGACAGGATCCCGGTCCCGACGACGCCGACCTCAGCGATGCCCTCGATCGTCGACCCGTCGGCGGCGAGCACCTGCGCGGTGGTCTCGATCCGGTACATGTAGACCGCGAGCAGGCTGTTCGTCGGGAATGACGCCAACATCGACCCCGGGAACAACATCGACCCGGAGTCGACGCCCCGACAGATGACCGTGCCCAACGGTGTGCCCGAACCCGGAGCGAACACGTCGATGATGATGTAGAACGAGCCGGTGCCCGCTGGCGACCACGTGAACGTGGTGTTGCTCTTGCTGATCCGCGCGCTGAACGCGTCGGCGGGCGACACGTAGAGGAGCTGGTACGGCTGGATGTCGGTGAACCCCGCCGGCGTCTTGGTGGCGCCCGGCACGGTGAACGGCCCGAGCGAACCTCCGTCGGACGCGACGAGATCCCACGTGACCGACCGGACGAAGCTCGCTTCCGACACCACCGACGCCAAATATTCGGTGCCGCCCGCCCCGGTGGTCCGCGGCATCGAGATCGTCGACCCGCCGCCGGTCACCGAGACGGACGAACCGACGTCGCGGCGCGAGACGACCGGGTCGTCGAAGCTCGGGTTGAGCGTGCACATGCCCGACGCCGGCAACCACGAGGTCCAGCTCGTCGCGGTCGGCGTGTGGAAGACCGCCCGGCTGAAGATGTCGAGGTCGGTCGCTACGCCGAAGCAGCTCGGGCACGCGATCTGGAGCAGGTCCATCTCGACGTGACCGCCGATCAGCCCGGTCGGCTCGACGTCGGTGTCGGTGTCCGCGTCGGTGTCGGCGTCGGCGTCGGCGTCGGCGTCGGCGTCCGTATCGGCGTCCGCGTCAGCGTCAGCGTCAGCGTCGGCGTCCACGTCCGTATCGGCGTCTCCGAGGTTGATGTAGGTGAACCCGTCGTCCCACACCGCCTCGCCGCTCGGCGTGGCGACCCGCACGTCGACCGCGGTCTCGCGGTCCCACGCGGGCGTGGTGACGAGCAACGTGCCCGTCCCGATCCGAGCCGCCACCACCGGGACCCCGCCGAACGACACCTGCAGGTCGCCCACGTCGAACCCGCTGCCGTCGATCGTCACGATGGTGCCGCCCTCGGGTGGGCCCCACGCCGGCTCGATGTCGTCGATGACGACCGGCTCGCCGACCGGCGGCCCGGCCGTGGTCGTGCCCGTCTCTTTGTCGTACGCCTGCAGGCCGCCGATGTCACAAGCGGCGAGCGCGAGGCACAGAGGGAACCACCGCATCGATCCCCCTTACCCGGTCAACAGCGCGGGCGGGCGCCGCCGGAGCCATCGCCCCGCCGGCCCGGTGAGCGCGCGCAGCACGAACCGCGGCGTCCACGCGCCCAACAGGATGCCGATCGACGGGAAGAAGCCCGGCACGATCGTCGCTCTACCAGCCGAGAACCCACGCAACGCGACGCGGGCACAGTGCTCGACCGACACCTCGAACCACCACGGGACCGCGTACCCGGTGGGGTTGCCGGCGATCGACTCGAACTCGGTGGCGACGGGCCCCGGGCAGAGCTGGCTGACGACGACCCCGGTGCCTGCGAGCTCCATGCGCAACGACTCCGAGAACCCGGTGACGAAGTGCTTCGTGCCCACGTACGCCGCCGCTCCCGGCGACGGGACCATCCCGAAGCCGCTCGACACGTTGAGGATCCCACCGCGACCGCGCCGGACCATGCCCGGCACGAACGCGTGCGCCAACCGCGTGGCCGCCAACACGTTCACCCGGATCATGAAGTCGAGCTTCGACCACGACGCGCGCTCGAACAACCCGAGGTCGCCCAAGCCGGCGTTGTTGATGAGCACGTCGACGGCCTCGCCCTCGAGCGCGCGCACCAGCCGCTCGACCTCGGCGGCGTCGGACAGATCAGCGGGGATGACCTCGACCCGCAAGCCGGGGCGCGCCGCGAGCAGCGCGTCGCGGAGCTCGAGCAGCCGATCCGCCCGCCGCGCGACGAGGATCAACGCCGACGCCCGCTCGGCCAGCAGCCTTGCGAGCGCCGCGCCGATGCCCGAGCTCGCGCCCGTGACGACGATGACCCCCTCGAGCGGTGGCCGCATCAACGCCCCAGGACGACGGTGAGCGCGTGCTCGGTGGCGATCGGCAACCCACCAGCATCACCCGTCTCTTTCTCGCTGTGCGTGCCCTTGCCGGACGGGTCGGGCACGAGCCGCATCTCGGCGAGCCAGACCTGCTGCTTCGCCTTGATGTCCGACGTCACGCGCACGCTGTTCGCCTTGTCCGCGTGGGCGACCCATTCGACGATCGCCGCCCGGTCGTCGGACAAGCGGAGCGTGTGGAACGCCTTGCCGTCCGCCGGGATCCAGAACTTCAGGTTGTCGTGGCAGGTGCCTTCGTAGGTGAGCACGCCCTCGAACGTAGCGCTCGTAGCGGTCGAAGCTACGACCGGACCCGCGCCGTGCAGCTTCATCGTGCAGTCGCAGATGCCGGTGAACTTGCAGACCGAGTCCGCGGCGCCCTGGAGATCGAACGCCACCGTGTACGTCACGTCGACGGACCGCCAAGAGGACGGATCGAGCGGCGCTTGCGCCAACGCCGCGCCGACGAGCAGCAACCCAGCCAACATGAGCGCCTCCAGAAGCAGGCCTTATCCCGGCGCCGCGCGACGAGGCCGCGGCCGTTGCCTTTTGGCGTCGATACGCTAGACGGGCCCGGCGCCCGGCAGGGCCTCGTGGAGTCGTGTATGTCCAGCTTCGGTCGTACCTTCGTTACCGTCCTCACCCTCTCGTTCGCCGGCGGCTCGCTCGTGCCCGCGCACGCGCAGGAGCGGCCGGAGTTCAAGCTGAACCTGCCGCCGTACGGCCTCGCGATGTGGTCGTACGTCTACCCGTCGGGCCTGCGCGTGCTGATCCAGCAAGACGAGTCGGCGCCCGTCACGGCGATCGCGACGGTGGTGGACCACGGCGCGGTGTCCGACCCGGTCGGCAAAGAAGGCACCGCGATGCTCACCGAGTACCTGTGGTTCCAGTCGCGCCACGGCGGCGGCCCGCGCGTCCAGGACCGCCTGTACGCGGCCGGGGGCACCTACCACGCCGACACCAAGGCCGACTTCACCTACTACTTCACGGTGGCCCCGCAGGAGTCCACGTTCGAGCTGATGGCCCTCGAGGGTCAGCGCCTCGCCGACCCGCTCGCCGGCGTCACCCCGGAGCTGCTCACCGCGGCGCGTGAGCTCGTCCGCAACGACTTCCGGTTCGGCGGCGCCGACCTCGTCGACACCGCGCTCCCCTACCTGTACGGCCGCGTGTTCCCCGAGGGCAACCCGTACCACCGCATCGGCCAGGCCGACACGTCGCTCGACAGCATCACCGTCGCCGACCTGCAAGCCTGGACGAAGGAGCACTACAAGCCCGAAGCCACCACCATCATGGTCGTGACCGCGCTCGATCCGGAGAAGGTGAAAGACGCCCTGTACTGGTCGTTCGAGCCCACGCTGTTCGACCCGAAGCTCACCAAGGACCTCGTCAAGCGCTACATCAGCTCCGACTACGAGGGTGAAGAGAAGGACCTCGACGAGTCGAACCCCACCCACTGGTCGATGCGCCCGTTCAACCCCGAGGCGCCGACCGAGCAGCTCCCGACCGACGGCGTGCTCCCGTCGCACATCAGCAGCGACGGCACCCCGCCCGCGCCGCCCGAAGCCGCCGTGCGGGACATGGACTACGTCAAGGCCCCGGTCGCACAGCGCACCGCGGTGTTGGCGTGGTCGATCCCAGCGGCGTTCCGGGGCAACGACTACCTGTACCAGGTCGTCGCCGGCGTCGTCGAGAACTCGTTCCTCGTCTACTACCGGGAGAACCCGGGCGTCGAGACCGACGAGAACGGCGAGCCGCTCGCGGACTGCAAGGCGCGCGGCATGGCCGAGAGCTCGGTGCTCGTCTGCACGTTCGTGCTGCAGAAGAACAGCGTCCCCGAGTCCATCGCCGACCGCGCGATCGACCAGGTGTCGTTGTTGTGGAACCCCGACATGAAGGCGTCGCTCGACAAGACCTTCTACACCGGCCGCAACAAGGCGATGTCCGACCTGCTCATCCGTCTCGACGACTTCATGGACCCCGAGAACGGCCGCCTCGCCACCGCCACGAAGAACACCCACTTCTCCGGCAACGCGAACGTTCAGGCGGAGACGATGAGCTCGATCATGGGCACCGAGAGCCAGGACGTGAGCAGCTTCGCGCTCGACTGGCTCGATCGTAAGCGCGCCGTGCGGATCCTGCTCGAGCCGATGGCCGCTGAGGAGCGTCTGGGGGCGCTCGGTCGAGGGGGTGGCTACGCCGGCGACATGCTGGAGGGTCGCGTCGCGGCTTCGGGGCCCCCCCCCTCCGCCGACGCGGTGAAGGCGGCGTTCCACGGCCCGAACCTCGACAAGTTCTCGGAGAAGACGCTGTCGAACGGTCTTCGCGTCGTCGTCATGAAGCACGGGGAGGCGCCGCTGGTGCTGGCGTCGGTCGTCGTCGGCGGCGGCCGTAACAGCGGCGACGTGGGCATCGACGACGCGATGAACGGCATGCTCTACGAGTCGCCGCACCCGTCGGCGACCGAAGACATGAACGAGACCCAGCTCATCAACATCGCCGGCAAGTGGACGAAGGACCGCACGTCGACCCACACGTGGAACGCCGTCAAGGCGTCCGCGGGCAACGTCGACGCGGTCTTGTACAGCTTGCGGCGCCAGATCGACCTGCGCATGCCCGGCACACAGCTGAAGCCGGAATACGTCAAGGACGAGCGGGACGAGCTGAAGGCGCTCTGGGGCAACCCGGTCTTCTGGGCCGACGCGGCGCAGTGGGAGGCGATGGCCCCCGGGTACGCCCTCGGGCGCGTCCAGACCTGGCAGGGGCTCGACACCATCGCTGCGTCGAGCTCGGCCACCATCTCGGGCTACCTCAGCCGGAAGTTCCAGCCCGCCAACGCCACCCTGGTCGTGGTCGGCGACGTCGAGGCGGAGGCCGTGTTCGCCGACGCCGAGAAGTACCTCGGCTCCTGGAAGGCCGCCGCGGGCACCGAGACGGGTCCGTTCGGGGCCATCGCGCCTCCCAGCCCGCCCGCTGGCGCGAAGACCTACCTGCTCGACGTGGCCACGCCGTACGCCACCATCGACGTGAGCTGCCCGCTCACGCCCTGGACGTCCGAGACGTACGCCGACAGCACGCTGCTCGCCCAGGTGCTCGACGATCGGTTCGACAAGCAGCTGCTCGACTCCGGCGTGCTCGTGCTGCAGTCGCAGGTCAACGCGCAGCTCTACCCGTCGGGCCTCGGCCTGCTGCAATTCTACGTCGTCGTCGACGGGGGCGCGGCCGGAAAGGCGCTCGAAGCCATCAAGTCGCTGGGCGCCGAAACCGCCGCCGGCACGTTCGACGCGGGCGCGCTCGGCACCTACCGCATGCGTGAGGCGCAGAGGTACGGGCTGCGGTTCCAGAGCCTCGAGGCCATGCGCGACACCCTGATCAGCGCCCTCGACTCGCCCGACCGTGGCGTCACCTGGTTCGGCAAGCTCCGCGACGGCCTCGCCGACGCCGACCCCGCGGCGCTCAAGGCCGCGTTCGGAACCTGCAACGCCAACTTCGCTACGACGGTCCGCGGGACGGCGAGCGTGGTCGGGCCGCAGATGGAGGCCGCCGGCTGGTCGTACGACACCATCGACTGGCAGGCGAAGCAAGCGGAGATGCTGCAGACGCACGACCCGAAGGCCTGGAAGAAGCTCCAGAAGGGCAAGTAGGTCTCTCGATCCGGCGGCACGGGGGTCGCCGCCGGGCGGGCGGTGCCTAAGACGGCCGGCCGGAGTGTCCCATGGCCGATTCCCCTCGTTCGCGCGTCCCGCTCTCGCGCATCCTCGCGCTCGCCCGCCCCGAGGTGCCCACGTTGGCGTTGGCGACCGTCGCGCTGCTGATCGGCTCGGGCATGTCCCTGGCGTATCCCCAAGCCTTACGCATCCTCGTCGACGCCGTGCTCGAGCAGTCCGACCCGTCGGGGCTCGACGGCGCCGCCGCGGTCTTGCTGGTCCTGTTCTTCGTACAAGCGGTGTTCACCGCGCTGCGGGCGTGGTTGTTCACCCAGGCGGGCGAGCGCATCGTCGCGCGGCTGCGCACCCAGGTGTTCTCCAGGATCTTGAAGCAAGACATCGCGTTCTTCGACGCCACCCGCACCGGCGAGCTCACCAGTCGCCTCGCGAGCGACACCTCGGTGCTGCAGAACACCGTGTCGGTCAACTTGTCGATGGCGCTCCGGTACATCGTCGGGGCGATCGGCGGCGTCGCGTTGTTGTTGTGGACGAGCCCGACCCTGACGGGCGTCGCGCTGTTGGTCGTGCCCGTCGTCGCCGCCGGGGCCGCGCTGCTCGGTCGTCGCATCCAGAAGCTCTCGGCCGAGGTGCAAGACGCGCTCGCGCGCTCGAACGAGGTCGCCGAGGAGGCGATCGGCGGCGTGCGCACCGTGCGCTCGTTCGCGGCGGAGCAGGCCGAGATCAAGCGTTACGGCGACCAGGTCGAGTCGTCGTACCAGCTCGCCGCCAAGCGCGCGTTCGCGATCGGCACGTTCAACGGCGTCGCGGGGTTCGCTGGGTACGCCGCGGTCGCGCTCGTCGTCTGGTACGGCGGGCGGCTCGTGTTGGCCGACCAGATGTCGGTCGGCGATCTCACGGCGTTCTTGTTGTACACGCTGATGGTCGCCTTCTCGCTCGGCGCGATGGTCGGCTTGTACAGCGACTTCATGCGGGCCACGGGCGCGAGCGCGCGGGTCTTCGATCTGCTCGACCAGACCGGCCCGATCGAGGGCACGCCGCGCGCGACGGTCGCCACCCCCGAGCGCATGCGCGGCGACGTCGTGCTGGACGGCGTCGCGTTCGCGTACCCGACCCGGCCCGACGCGCCCGTGCTCACCGGGCTCGACCTGCACATCGAGCCCGGGGAGGTCGTCGCGCTCGTCGGCCCGTCGGGCGCCGGAAAGTCGACGATCGCGGCGTTGTTGGCGCGTATGTACGATCCCCAGCACGGGGCGGTGCGCATCGACGGCGCCCCCATCGCGGAGCTCGACCCGAGCGCGCTGCGGCGCCAGATCGGGCTCGTAGCGCAGGAGCCGATCTTGTTCGCGACCTCGATCGCCGACAACATCCGCTACGGTCGTCCGACGGCGACCGACGACGAGGTACGCGCCGCCGCCGTCGCCGCCAACGCCGACGGCTTCGTGTCGGCGTTCCCCGACGGCTACCAGACGCGGGTCGGAGAGCGCGGGGTGCGCCTGTCGGGCGGCCAGAAGCAGCGGGTCGCGATCGCGCGCGCGTTGCTCAAAGACCCGCCGATCCTCGTGCTCGACGAGGCCACCTCCGCGCTCGACGCCGAGAGCGAGCACTTGGTACAAGAGGCGCTCGAACGCTTGATGCAAGGCCGCACCACCCTGATCATCGCGCACCGGCTGTCGACGGTCCGCGCGGCCGACCGCGTCGTGGTGCTCGACGGCGGCAAGGTCGCCGAGAGCGGCACCCACGACGATCTGATCCAGCGGCGTGGCCTGTACCGTCGCCTCGTCGAGCGGCAATTCGGCGAAGTGCCCGCCGCCTGACCCCCTGAACACGAGGCGATCATGCACATGAGACGTCGCGAACTGCTCGGCTCCGCCGCGGCGCTGGCCGCGGGGTGCGCCACCAAGGCCGACACCGCCGGCCCGGCGTGGGCGCCCCGGCCCCCTCGCCCGGCCGACTGGCCCGACGCCCTCCCCGAAGACGCCGCACGGTTCGACCTCGGCGTCGCCTCCGGGGATCCGCTCCCGGACGGGGTCGTCGTGTGGGTGCACAGCACGAGCGCCGATCCGGTCACGTTCGTGGTGGTGTGGCACGACGGCGCGTCGTGGGTGGCGCACGCCGAGATCGAGGCGGCCCCGAACGACGGCGGGTTCGCCAAAGCCACCGTCGAAGGCCTGCCCCCCGACACCTGGTACGCGTTCCAGGCCACGTCGGGCGGCGCGGCGTCGGCGGTCGGATACGGCCGCACCGCCCCCGACCCGGACGCCGAGGTGGAGGTCACCCTCGGCGCCGTGAGCTGCTTACACGAGGACCACGGCGACTTCCCGGCGATCGGCGCGGTGCTCGCGATGGGCCCCGTCGACGCGTTCTTGCAGCTCGGCGACACCGTGTACGCTGACGGCTCGGCGACCATCGCGGACTACCGCGCAGTGTGGTCGACCACCCTTGGGTTCTCGGCCATGCGCGCGCTCGGCAGCACCGCGCCCCAGATCCACACCTGGGACGACCACGAGATCGCCAACGACTGGACCCAAGACGGGGTGTCGGACGAGCAGTTGGCCGCGGGCACCGCTGCGTTCTTCGAGAACGTCCCGATCCGGCAGGATCCCGCACAACCAACCCGGATCTGGCGCAGCTTCCGGTTCGGTCGGACCGTCGAGGTGTTTGTACTGGATTGCCGGAGCGAGCGCGACGCGTCGACCGGGCGCTACGTGTCGGACGCCCAGCTCCAGTGGCTGCTCGACGGCCTCGCGGCGTCGCCGTGCGCGTGGAAGGTCGTCCAGAACAGCGTGCCGATCGCCGATCTGCCCCTCGCGTTCGACGCGTCGACGATCATCGCCGACCGCTGGGAGGGCTTCCCCGAGCAGCGCGCCGAGCTGATCGAGTCGATCGTCGCCGCCGCCGTCACCGGGGTGGTGTTCGTCAGCGGCGACGTACACTTCCCCGCGATCCTGCGCGTCGATCCGGAAGGAGGCGCGGGCCACGCGATGTTCGACGTGCTGGTGGGGCCGGGCGGCAGCATCCCCGTCCCGGTAGCGCTGCTGTATGACGAGGTCGACCCCTGGATCTACCGCGACGCGTTCTACGGCGCGGGGAGGTTGGTGTTCACCCCAGACGGTCGCCTACGCATCCAGCAGGTCGGCGAAGACGGCACGATCTGGGCCGACGTGCTCGTGGACGCCGGCGGCAACGTGCTGGGCGCGTCGATCGCGCACACCGTCGAGGTGTGATCAGCCCTTCAGCACCACCATCTTCACGCGGCGCCGGTCCCCCTCGGCCAGGCCGAACACCGCCGTAGGGCGCGCCCACGGCGTCGTAGACGGGTCGAACGCGGGCGGCACCTTCACCAGCACCGTGCCATACCGCGCGCGCACCGCAGGATCGTCCAGCATCGCGACCAGCGGCAGGTCGGCGGCGCCGCACGGGGCGCGGTAGTCTTCCCCCCACGGCGGGTCGAGCCACAGCACGTCGGCGGAGCGGGACGGCACCTCGACGAACGCGTCCCCGACGACGATCTCGGCGGAGACGCCGTACATCGCGAGGTTGTGCCGCAGCGACGCCGCCCTGCCGGCGTGTTGCTCGACCGCCGTCACCACGCACCCAGCGCGGGCGAACGCGATGGTGTTGCCGCCGCCCCCCGCCGTCGCGTCGAGCACGCGCTTGCCGGCGTACGGGGCTGCGATCGCGTCGGCGAGCGCCTCCGGCGTCCACCCCAGCCGCGCGGTCTCGTCGAGGCGCACCCCGACCTTCGCGTACGCCTTCGTGGTCGCCCGGCGCCGACGCGCTTCGTCGGTGCGGGCGGCGCGGACCATGGCCCGCGGCAGCGGCGGCTCGGCGACGAGGGTGACCGGGGCGCCCGCGAGCACGACGCCGTGCAGACGGGCGGCGAGATCCGCGGCGTACGACGCGGGCACCTCCCCGACCCAGTCCGCCCCGTCCGCGACGAGGGACGGGCCCAGCAGGTGGGCGGCGTCGACCCAAGCGGGCACGCCGAGCACCCGAACGCGCGCGTTCATGCGCCGGCGCCGCGCAGCGCCCGGTCCATGACCTGGCGCACCTCCTCGAGCACGACTTCGAGATCACCGGCGGCGCCGTGCCGGTAGTCGTAACAAGCGTCTTGGAACGCCGGCATGAACGGCGTGGTCACCGCGACGCGCGCGAGCGCGGACGCGAACGACTCGGCGCGATCGTCGAGGCGTTTGCGGGCGTGCTCGCCGACCTTGCTCAAGCTGGCGACGTGATCGGGGCCCGCGCCCAGCAGGGTGTGCAGCGGCTCGAGGTACGCGACGGTCTTCGGCCACCCCTCAGCGAACCCGGCGCCGACCGAGCGCGCGTGCGCGGCCACCAACGCGAGCGGCTGCTCCATCGTCCCGCTCGACTGGGCGGCGGCCTCGGACTTCTTCCACACCGCCGCGACCCCGCGCTCGGCGTCCTGGATCGCCGCCAACGACGGCACGAGGGAGTCGGAGAAGCGCTCGAGCATGGGCGTAGCGACGTCTTGGCCCTTCGCGTCGCGCAGGCGGCGGTGCAGGTCAGCCGACGCGACCTCCCAGCTCGCGACGGTGGCGGACGCCATCGTCTGGAAGCAGAGCTTGAACTCGTCGCGCATCGAGGTCCAGTCTTCAGCGAGCGCGGGCTCCCAGCGGACGGGCGCGCCGACCTTCGGACCGGCCGGAGCACCGACAAACCGCCGTTTTGCGCGGGAGATGAGGCTTCGCAGACCCAACGGGACCTCCTGGGTCCGCATTCTATTGCGGCGCGACGCTTGCGGCGTGTACGCCGGCGCCCCGGCAGGTGGCGACGCGCTCGGCGGGGGGCCGCGCACCAGACCGCCCCGTTGTGCAGGAAGCGCACGGCTGTGCGGCGCACGGGTTGCCGAAGGCCCGTCAAGGCGTTGAGCGCCTCGACGAGCTCGGGCCAGAGCTGGACGTGTTCGTCGGTGGTCTGCACGGACAGCGCCGCGGGGGCCGCAGGTGCGGGTCTGCTGCGTCGACGCGCCTGCAACGACGAGCACGTTCCGGTCGAGCGGTCGTCCACGCCCGTTGATGGCACTGGACTGCCGGCGGGCGCCCGCCTGACGACCCCCGTGGGTCGCGCGTAGCTTTGCTCGTAGGAGCGGGGGGTGCGCCACCGCCCCCTCGGGCGGCTGTCAAGTCGAAGCGCGATTGCTCCCGGGCCACGTAAGTTCGAGGCCGATTGCTCCGCGACGCGAGTGAGGACGTGAGCCAGGACAGGAAGCGCGTCCTGCAACAGGACGTCCCACGTGGGTCGATGCAGGCGCCCGATAGGGGCCGCCGCAGCAAGTCACATCCAAGCAGTAGGTATTAGCTCCTTTATGACCGGTGTCGGTCGTCGTAGCGGCGGTGGTCGATGTGGGCAACGCGTCGCTTGATCCGATTGGAAGTGGGTCGATCGATCGCCGCGACGGGTTGTCCAAGGGTGGGCGACCGTGTGCGACCCGTCGACCTGTCTGGACGTTGCAGCCTGTCTCGGCGCAGGGTGGTGCACGGTCGTCCACGCCCGGCATCGTCCACCGCCGTTCTTGGCACTCGACTACCGGCGGGCGGGCGTCGAGGACCCACGTGGGTCGCGTTGGTGCTGACGCGGCGTCGTCGCCAGGGCCGGCCGGGGACGATGCCGCGCGTGGACGACTGTGCACGACCCTGCGTCGAGACGAGTTGCATCGTCCGGACAGGTCGACGGGTCGCACACAGTCGCCCACCCCTTGGACAACGCGTCGCGCGACTCGCCGGACTGGTTCGAGCGGGATCATGCGACGCGTTGCCCACATCGACCCCAGCCGCTACGACGATTATCAAGTTTTCATCATGACCTTTTTGTCAGGCGACGCGTGCTCAACGAGTTGCATGAACCCACCCTCCGCAATAGGAGATCAGAAAGGACGGATTGATGTCTCCTGCTGATTGTACCTCGCTTCATGCGCGAATCTTGTCGTTGTGTAAGGTGCGGATGGCGCACGATCTCGAGCTCATGCGGCTGCTGAGCCAGATGGAGGCCGCGCATGGCTACCGCGCCGTCGGCTACGGAACGTTCGGTGAATACGCAGCCGCCGTGCTCCACATGCCCGCGCGTCAGGCGCGGGACCTCGTGCGCGTGGGG
>CAIUDO010000163.1 GCA_903897935.1 uncultured Pseudomonadota bacterium | reverse complement strand
AGCTTTCAGCTTGACAATGGCGCGATGGTGACCCAACCGACCTTCACCTGAACGCGAACAACCCGGTCGGCTGCCGCTGAGCGATGCATGGCTTTGACCGGGCTGACCGCTGACCGCTGACTGCTGACCGCTTGTTCAAGGACTAATTGGGGCTGGCAGGGGGCACCATCGACGGCACGGCCCACGACGCCAACACCTCGTCCCCAGCGGGTCCGCTCGTGAGCACCTCGACGATCGCCGTCACCCGAACGCCGGGGTCGAGCAGCGGCGCCTCGTAGAGCGCGCCTTCGAGCGGCACTCCGCTGACGGTGCGGTCTTGGACGAGCCGCGCGCCGCCGTGCTCGTCGACGGTCAGGAACCGCACCCGCGTGCGCAGGTCACGCGCGCGGGCAGGGATCGCGACCCGTGACCCGAGCTGAGACAACACGAGCCGCCCGCCCTCGAACGAGAACCGGGTGGGGATCACGGCCCAGCCCTCGGCCGGGTCCGGGGCGGCGAACGGCTCCCGATCCGCCAACAACACCGGGACCTGCTCGATCGGCGGCAAGAGGGCCCGCTCCGAGGCCCACACGAGCGGCTGCCCGGTGCAGCCGATCATGCCCCCCTCGGCCGACGAGCCCCAGGTGCCGACCGCCTCGGTGGGCCCGTCGTCGTCGAGGGCCACGGTCAGGGTCGCACGCGCCCATAGCCCGCCCCGGAGCGCGTGTCCGCACAAGAAGGCGCGCGATTCGGTGCCGAGGAACGTGGTGGTGCGTCGGGTCGCGCGGTGGCCCAGCGTGTCCTCGGCGGCCCGCCACGCGTGGCGCACCTCTTTGCCGAGGCCACGCGGCACCCGGGCACCCGGCGCTGCCCCTCCCGGCGCCGAACAGCCGACCCACGGCGGGCCGTCGCCTTCGACCGGCACGCCGACGACGCACCCGACCCACTCGACGGACAGCGCGCCCAGGCCGAACCAGTCCATCGGCTCGGTGTACGCCGACAGGTACAAGGCCGGCCGGTCGACCCCGATCGGCGCCGGCGCCGGCACGATCACGTCGACGCCGCTGCCCGACCACAACGCCTCGTGGGCGCTCGTCCCAGGGTCACACGGGCCAAGGCGCGGCGCGGCGCCACGCGGGAGGTCGGGGAGGTCGCGCACGTACGCGACGACGTCGTCGCCGGTCTCGAGCACCCGACAGCCCGCGGTGACCGCCGACTCCGGCCGCGGCGCGTCCAGATCCAGGTAGAGGCCGCGGGGCTCGAAGCCCCCGTCGACGCGGCGCAGGAACAGCAGCACCGGGGCGCCGGGGCGGTCGACGAGGGCGAGCTCGGGGCGGACCTGCATCGAGAACGACACGACGGCGCCGGGGTCATCGCCGCAGAGCACCTCATCGACCCGCACCGTGACGTGCTCGGCGACCCACGCCGTCCCCACGAGCGGGCGGGGCTCGACCGCCTCGACCACCCCGACCACGACGCTGTCGGCGTCGGCGCGCTGCCAGTCCAAGCTCTCCACCCGGATCTGCTCTGCGTACGCGCGCGCGACCCATAAGACCCACATCGACATCGACGCCCCCCGGCCGCGAACGCGCCCCGTATGAGGAGCTTACGCGAGCGCGCCTGGGATGCTGCACCGCGCGCCGGTCTCCGTTCGGTCGTTCGGCGCCCGGGACAGACACCCGCGTCGCGCGCGTCGCATCGACCCACATGGGGCGCCCTCGGACTTGTCGAACGGCGCCCCTCGGGTAACGCGACCTGCACCCAGACAAGGGAGCACGCGGTGTACATCCGACCCGAGCCGAACCTGACCGAACCTCCTCCGGAGCTCGACGTGCACGACGAAGGCGGCGTGCTCCGGGTGCGGATCCCCTGGCGTCGGGGGTCGCCCGGGCTATTGTCCTGGGTTCCTTGGCTCGTGATCGGCCCATTGTGGAGCTATGGCATGGCGAACTTCGCCTCCGAAAACCCGGTGTCGCTGCTCTTCAAGTTGATGGCGTTGTTCGCTGCCGGCTACACGCTCGTACGCGTATGGTTCGGGCTGGCCGACGCGCTCAACGTCACGACCCTGGTTGCGCGGCCCGACGGCCTGGACGTCACCTACGGTCCCATCCCCATATGGGGGCATGCCCGTGTCACCGGACTGCGGCCGAAGCAGCTCTGGGTCTCCCAACAGATCCTCGCGAACTTCACCGGGGGGGGGATCGCACGGACCGGTTCGGGACCACTCCGACTACGGGTACACGGTGAACGCACGCCAAGGTCGCAGCACTGAGCTCGTCCTGACCCCCTGGATTCGAAACCCGCTGGCCGCGCGGTGGCTCGAGCAGGCGCTCGAATCGCGTCTGCGCGTCGAAGACGTCCCCTACGCGTAAGGGGCAGGGGTAATACCGCAGTAAAGCGCCGCCGCGAGAGCCGCGCGCGACGCGTTGTCGCGGGCAAAACGTCGCAGGGGCGCTACCCCCCGCGAACACGCGCGGCGTAGCGGGACCGCGCGCCGTGGTCGGTCCGCACGAACACGTCGTCCGCCCCGACCCACCGCCCGATCGCCTCGTTCACGAACCGCGGCAACAAAGCAGGCAGGATCTTCGCCAGGCGCGCCCCCCGGGGCACGTACACCTCGACCTCGCCCCGGGTGATCGCCCGCACCACCGCCACGGCCACGTCGTCGGGGGTGGCGGTCGGAGGCCACGACAGCCGCGGCACGCCGTCGAGCAGGTCGGTGTCGACGAGGCCCGGGAGCACCATCGTGAAGCCTACCCCGGACCCGAGGTGCTCGGCGCGCACCGCCTCGGTGAGCCCGACCACGGCGTGCTTCGACGCGCAGTACATCGCGGCGTGCGCCACCCCGACCCGCCCCGCCGTCGACGCCACGTTGACGATGTGGCCGGTCCGTCGCGCCACCATCGACGGCAACGCCGCCCGCATGCCGTTGACGGCCCCGAGCACGTTCACGTCGAGCTGCAAGCGATCGCTCGCTGGGTCGGCGTCCAAGAACGCCCCCAGGACCATGACGCTTGCGTTGTTGACCCACACGTCGATGGGCCCGAGGTCGGCGCCCACCGCCCGCGCGAGCGCCGCCACCCCGGCGCCGTCACGCACGTCGACCCCGTACCCGCGCGCGCCCAGCTGCTCCGCCGTCGTGACCGCCGCGACCTCGTCGAGATCCGCGATCGCGACCCGCGCCCCCGCCGCGACCAGCCGCGCCGCGATCGCGCGCCCGATGCCGCGCGCGCCCCCCGTCACGACGGCGACCCGCCCCGAGACCTGCATCGGACCCCCCCTGCGTGCGCCCCACCTCACGGCGACGACGTCGAGAGCGCGCTCAACGTCCAGGCGTTCGTCCCGTGGTTGTGAAGGTGCAGCGCGATCATCGTGCCTGGTGGCACCTCATCGTCGAGCGTGACCGCGATCTCGTGGAACTGCGTGCCGCTCGGGATCGGGACGTCGACCTCGAAGACCACCTCGTCGCCGATCAGGACCGCGCCGTGCGCGGCGGCGGGCGCGTCCGCGGTCAGGTCGAGGTGCCACAACGTGCCTTCGAGCACCGCTCCGGCCGGGATCGCCCCCACGAGGGGCTGGCCGAGCCACACGTACGTGCTCGCGCCGGTGTCGACCTCGACGCCGTCGCCCTGCGCGTGCCACGCGTCGGCTGGGCAGGTTGGGTCGGCCGGTTGGTGCGACGCGAGCGGATCGGCGTCGAGCGCGAGCGGCGCCCACGCGGCCGGGTCCGTCCACACCCGCTCGCCGGTCTCGTCCGTGACCCGACAACCGGCGAGCGACAGCGCCAGGATCATCAGGAAGACCTCGATAACGACGCGACGCGGGCCCGAGCCGCCCGCACGTCTTCGTCGACGCTGGCGTCCCATCCTGGCGCGTCCCGGTCGTGGTGCCAACGCGCGAACGCGAGCTCGATCTGTGCGTGATCCCGCAGGCGTCCGCGCCACCACGCGGCCGGGCCCCGCTGAAACAGCCGCGCCCAGCTCGCGAGCGTGCGACGACGCGCTGGGACCAGCGCCCGCAGGTCCTCCGCGGAGGCGTACGACGGCTCCTGCTCCAGATACCGGACGATCACCCGGTCCTCGTGACGCCACGCCAGCGCCATCACGCCGAGCACGAGCGCGCCGAACGGGAGCTGGCTGCCGACGAGCAACACGAACAGGGCCAGCCCGCTCGCGGGGCCATCGCCGACGAGGCCGGCCCCGAACGACAACGTGCCGTTCCAGGCGAAGTGACCGAGCATCGCCGCGATCCAACCCGCCGGGATCAACAGCCAGCGCAAGACGCCGCGCCGCAGCACCCGCGTGAGGCCGAACCCGATGCCGGTCAGCGCCGTGTAGGCCATGTGGCTGCCGAGGCCGGCCATCAGGAAGCCGCGGAACAGGCTCACGCCGAGCAGCCCGGCGACCCCCTCCGCGTCGAACGCGCGCGCGTAGTACACGATGTTCTCGAACCAGGCGAAGCCGAGCCCAACCAGCGCGCCGTACAACAAGCCGTCCAGCACGCCGTCGAGCTCGTCCCAGAACAACAACCACAGCAGCCCCACCGCGACGCCCTTGAACGACTCCTCGACGAACGGCGCCGAGAACGACGCGGTCAGCGCCGCCGCCGCGGCCTTGCTCCCGGTGACGTCGAGCGCGACCGCCTGAAACAGGTCGTTGAACAGCCCCGCGAACATCGTCGCGACGAGCGCCCCCCACGCGAGCGCCATCACGATGAGCGCGGGCGGCTCACGTTCGTTTCGGTCCAGCCAGACCAACGCGAGGCCATACGGCACCGCCGTCAACGACGCGAGCAAGACGGACCACACGAAGCCCTCGCTGCTCTCGATCGCCATCGCCAACGAGACGAGCCCGCTGCACAGCAGCCCGACCCCGAGCACGCCCGCGACGCCGATCCCGACCAGCGCGCGCCCGACCCGATGCCGACGCCGACGCTTCATCCCGCCCCCGTGTCCGCATCATGCCACGGCGCGGATATCGGGCGGAGGGCCGTCGGCGCGCCGGGGCCGACCACCAGGGGGTGCTCATGCGGTTCGCCGAGCTCGTCGCGACGTCATTGGCGGTGCAGGCGGTCCGTGGGCGTCGTAAGAAGACCGACGCCTTGTCCGCGTGCATGCTCCGCCTCGACCCCGATGAGCGGCCGATCGGGGCCAGCTGGCTCGCCGGCGCGCTGCCCCAGGGCCGCATCGGGCTCGGCTACGCCGCCGTGTTCGGGATCGCGCCGCCCGAGCCGGCGTCGACCAGCGACATCACGGTTCGCGAGGTCGACGCCGCGCTCACCGCGCTCGGGGCGCTGTCCGGGCCGGGCTCGACAACCCGGCGCCTCTCCGACTGGCGCGCGCTGCTGGCCCGCGCGACCGCCGACGAGCAGGCGTTCTTGGGGCGGCTGGTCGTCGGGGAGCTGCGCCAGGGCGCGCTCGACGGCCTGGTGCTCGACGCGATCGCCGACGCAGCCCAGGCCCCCCGCGACGCCGTCCGCCGCGCCCACATGCTCGCCGGCGACCTGTGCGCGGTGGCCGCCGCCACGCTGACCGACGGCGCCGCCGGGCTCAGCCGGTTCCAGCTCACCGTCGGCCGCCCGGTCCACCCGATGCTCGCCCAGACCGCGGCGACGGTCGAAGACGCCCTCGCAAGGCTCGGGACAGCGGCGTTCGAGCACAAGCTCGACGGCGTGCGGGTGCAGGTCCACCGCGACGGCGACGCGGTGCGCGTGTACACGCGGGCGCTCCACGACGTCACCGCGCGGGTCCCCGAGCTCGTCGCGCTCGTGCGCGCGCTGCCGAACCGTCGCCTGATCCTCGACGGTGAGCTGCTCGCGCTGCGACCGGACGGCACCCCGCACCCGTTCCAGACGACGATGAGCCGGTTCGGCCGCACCACCTCGCGCGACGACACGGTCGCGCTCCCGCTGACGCCCGTGTTCTTCGACGCGCTGCTGGTCGACGACGCCGCATTGTTGGACGCCCCGGCGTCCGCCCGCGCCGCCGCCCTCGACGACGCGGTGCCGCCCGCGCACCGGATGCCGAGGATCGTCACCGACGATCCCGCTGTCGCCGCGTCGTTCTACGAAGACGCGCTCGCCGCCGGCCACGAAGGCGTGATGGCGAAGGGGCTCGACGGCGCGTACGAAGCGGGCGCGCGCGGCGAGGCGTGGCTCAAGATCAAGGCCGTACACACGCTCGACCTCGTGATCCTCGCCGCGGAGTGGGGCTCCGGGCGTCGCCAGGGGTGGTTGTCCAACCTGCACCTCGGCGCGCGCGACCCAGCCGGCGGCTTCGTGATGCTCGGCAAGACGTTCAAGGGTCTGACGGACGAGATGCTCGCCTGGCAGACCGAGCGACTGTCTGCCTTGCAGACGCACACGGACGGGTGGGTCGTGTACGTGCGCCCCGAGCTGGTCGTCGAGGTCGCGTTCAACGACGTGCAACAGAGCCCGCACTACCCGGGCGGCGTCGCGCTGAGGTTCGCCCGCGTGAAGGCGCACCGCCCCGACAAGTCGCCGCGCGACGCCGACACCCTCGACGCCGTGCGCGCCCTGCGCCCGACCTAGCAGCCGTCAGCCGTCAGCCGTCAGCCGTCAGCCGTCAGCCGTCAGCCGTCAGCCGTCAGCCGTCAGCCGTCAGCCGTCAGCCGTCAGCCGTCAGCCGTCAGCCGTCAGCCGTCAGCCGATTGCTGACTGCT
>CAIUDO010000162.1 GCA_903897935.1 uncultured Pseudomonadota bacterium | reverse complement strand
GCGCCGACGCCATGGCGGAGGTCGCGGCCTCGTTGGCGCGTGATCGGTTGTGAGCCGGCGATCGAGAAGATAAGATGCCGGGCCGAGGTCCCGCCGATGCTCACCAGTCTCGCCTTCCTGCTCGTCGCCCCGCCCGCGCTCGCCGAGGCCCCGCTCGGAACGGAGTTCGCGCCGGCTGTCGCAGTCGACATCACGCCGACGGGCCTTGATGTCATCTCGGCCGTCGCCCCGGCGCTCGTCCCGGCCGATCCCCTCCCGATCGAAGACGTGTACCTCTACGAGATCGCGTACGACCCCGTCTTCGGTTGGATCGAGCTCTACGAGTACGAGCTCACGACCTCGAACGTCGAGGTGAGCTTCTCGCTCGACAGCATCAGCCTGGACCCCACCACGGGCAAGCTCAACGTGACGGGCGCCGCCTTCGTGTGGGTGAACGACGCCGCCAACCCGATGACCGTGAGCGGCTGGGCCGAGGGGCTCGGCTTCCTCGAAGTCGGCGAGACGTGCACCGGCTGGATCGACCCCACCCGCATCGACATCTCGACCGCGATCGGGCTGTCGATCGACCCCAAGACCCGCACGCTCGACGCCACGGTCGATCCCATCATCTGGACGACGGATCTCGGCGCCAGCGAGGTCAACCTCGACTGCACGGTGGGCGACATCATCGAATTGCTCGACTTCATCGGCATCGACCTGGTCGACCTCCTGCTGCCGCTCATCGAGCCCACCCTCGCCGACACCATCAACGGGCTGATCGGAACGCTGGAGACCACCCTCGAAGACGCGTTCGGCCAGGCCAACATCAGCACCGAGGTCGACCTGCTCGGCAAGCCGCTGACCGTCTCGATCCAGCCGTCGGGAGTGATAATCGAGGAGTCCGGCGTGCGGCTCGAGCTGGCAGGCACGTTCGACGTGCCGGCCGATCCGTGCGTTGAACCCTACGGCTTCACCGGCTCGGTGACCACGCCCGGCGCGATGCCGCCGGTGTCGGACCGCCCAGCCGACGTCAGCTTCGACCACCACGTCGGCGCGATCATCGAAGACGACTTCGTGAACAGCGCGCTCTTCGCGGTGTATTCGTCCGGTGTGTTGTGCCAGAAGCTCGACTCGTCGTCGGACCTGCTGCCGATCGCGCTCGACACGAGCATCCTCGGCGTCTTGCACCCGTCGGCGTATGACCCGTACTTCCCGGAGGCGGCGCCGATCGCGATCGACGTGCGGCCCGTCGGCGGTCCCCCGGTGGCCACCCCGACGGGCGCGCGGGACGTGAACGCGACGATCCCCACGCTGAACCTCGACTTCTACGCGGAGCTCGACGGGCGCTACGCGCGTATGGTCGGCACCGAGATCGACGTCGATCTCGGCATCGACGTCAACTTCGACGACAGCACGGGCATGCTGGCGTTGGACATCCCGATCTCCGGGGAGAACCTCAACACGCGCGTGACCCACAACGAGTACGCGCCTAATGAGGACTCGGTCATCGCCGCGAACGTGTCGGGGTTGTTCGACTCGTTGGTCGGGCCGCTGATCGGCGATCTGCTCGGCAGCAGCCTCACGTTCGAGCTGCCCTCGTTCAGCGGCGTCGGCCTCGCCGAGCTCGAGGTCGCCCCCGCCGGCGCCACCGAGGATCTCTTTGGCGCCTACGCCACCGTCGGCCTCGTGTCCTACGGAGACCCGAACGCCGGGTGTGGCGGTTGCAACGGCAAGAAGAAGAAGGGCGGCAAGGGCGGCTGCGACGAAGGCTGCTCCGGTGGCTGCGACGCGTCGGGCTCGTCGACGCCGGCCGGGATGCTCATGTTCCTCGGCGCCGTCACCTTGTTGCGTCGCCACCGGGACCGCTGACCGCGTCGTTCGGGCCGGCCCAGCGGATCGACTGCAGGATCGGCTCGATGGCGGCGCGCCCAGCGACCGCGCGTCCCGCCGGGTGCACCACCTCGACGTGCGCCTCGCGATCGCCCTGCGCGGCGTACCACCCTTGCACCACCGCCCCGCCGGCGTCTTCTTCGATGCACGACGCCGCGCGCGCCGGCCCCAGCCCTGGGACCGCGCGGTGCGTGCCGACCTCGTCCAAGAACACCGACACACAGCCGGGCCGCGGCCGAGGTCCGGGCAGACCGGACCCGCGCGCGAAGACCCAGAGCTCGACCGTCGTGCCAAGCGACGCCGAGACCAACGACAGCGCGAGGCCGCTGCCCGGGGGCCCGACCTCGCCGGTCCAACCATCTGGGATGTCGACCTCGAGCCCGCTGAAGCGGGCGGAGCCGGGCCCGATCGTAGCGGATGGGGCCGCCACGGCGGGCGTGGTGACGGTCGCGGGTGGCGCCCCCCGCATCGCGCACGCGCCGAGCACGACCGCGAAGATGGCCGTCACTCTGCCGAGTCCAGGCCGATCGCACGCCGATGTGTGGGGCCGCCCCACACGGTCGCGAACGCGTCGGAGGCCAGGTCCGGAGCGACCACCTGCGCCTTGAACGCGCGCGAAGGCGCCCCCCACGCCGCCCACCGCTCGAGCCACCCAATCGCGACGGCCTCGGGATCCGGCGCGATCTCGTCGACCAAGCCGAGATCGAGCGCGCGCTCCGCGGCCCATGGCCGACCGTCCAGCCAGAACCGCAACGCCTTGGTTCGCCCGATGATCTGGGACAACCGACCTGCCCCTCCCCACCCCGCCGCGACGCCGAGCCGGACCTGCGCAGGGTCGAACCACGCGCTCGGGTGCGCGATCCGAGCGTCTGCTGCGGTCGCGAGCTCGACGCCCCCTCCGACCGCCGGCCCGGCGACCACGGCGACGCTGGGCATCGGCAACGCCAGCATGGCGTCGAGGATGACCGTCATCGCGCGCGACATGCGGGCGCCCCGCTCGGGATCGTGGAGGCCGCCGCGCACCTGGCGCAGGTTCCCGCCCGCGCAGAACGACGGCCCGACCGATCGAATCAACAACCCGAACGCGCCGGACCCCCGCAAGGTGCGCACGTGGCGGCCGAGCTGCGCCATCATCGCCACCGACAGCGCGTTGCGGGCCGAGGCGGCGTCGATCGTCATCACCTCGACCCGGCCGTCGCGCTCGAGCCGCACCTCACCGTCGACCGCGGGCAGCTCCCCACCGAGCGCGTCGAGCGCGGCGATCGCGTGGTCCAAGTCGGTCATGAAGGCCCCACCAACGCGTCAGGCCCGACCTCGCCCGTTCGAACCGCCTCGAGCGCGGCGGAATCGGAGCCCAGCTTGGCCCACGCGGCGGCGCGCGCGACCTCGGCGACCCGATCGAGCGCGCGGCGGACCCGCCCGTCCCCACGGCGACGCTGCCAATTGTCCCTCCCTTCTCCGAGACACCACGCCAGGTGACGCGCCGCGACCGCCGCGACCTCGTCGACGCCGCGGCGGTCGCGTGCGCACGCCGAGCACACGGGCACCCGCCACGACGACACGCCGTCGAGCTCGATCATCGACTCCAACGCGCGCACGAGGGCTGGCGCGCCCGGCCGATCGTCCTTGTTGACGACGAACACGTCGGCGATCTCGAGCAGACCGGCCTTCATGGTCTGCACGGTGTCGCCTGACTCCGGCGTCAGCACGACGACCGCGGTGTCGGCCACCTCGATGACCGCGAGCTCGGACTGCCCGACACCAACGGTCTCGACGAGCACGAGGTCGAACCCGCACGCGTCCAGCAGATCGACGATCTCGCTGGTGGCACCTGACAAGCCGCCGAGGTGCCCCCGCGACGACAACGAGCGGATGAACACGCCGTCGTCCGCGGCGTGGTGCTCCATGCGGATCCGGTCGCCCAGGATCGCGCCGCCCGAGAACGGCGAGCTCGGGTCTACGGCGATGACGGCGACGCGCCGCCCCTCCGTGCGCGCGAAGGTGACCAGCCCGTCGACGAACGTGCTCTTGCCGGCGCCCGGCGGGCCGGTGACCCCCACGACGTGGGGCGCGCCTGGCCCGCGGCGCCGCCTCACCTTCACCTGCGACAACGCCGCCGTCACGCCCCCCGCGCGCTGCTCGATCAGCGTGATCGCGCGGGCCAACCAGCGGCGCTCTCCAGCGATCGCGCGCGCGACGACGTCTTCAGCCAACACCCGCGCCTCCTACGACGACGCGGACCTCGCCTATCCGCCCGCGCCCCGATCCGCAGACGTCTGAGATCGGTGCTGCCTCGCGGCCGTCCAGCGGGTAGATCGGCCCCCGGGGGGTCCGATGCACGCTCTCAGCGCGTTGTTCGTCTTGGTTGGGTGTGGGGGCGGCGGCACGGCCGAGGTCACCGGGACGGTGGCGGGCCACCAGATCGGCGAGATCAAGACCGCGATGCACGGCGGCCCGTTCATCGTCCTGTTGGACAGCGAGGTCGATTGTATCGATCTCGCGTGGGTCGACACGAACTACCAAGACGGCTCCTCGCCGGCGCCCGACCTCTCGTTCGCCGGGGTGCAGTTCCAGTTCGCCGAGGCACCCCTCGAAGGCACCTTCTCGGTCTATGGTGACTCGACCGTGCTCACGTACGGATTCGACAACAACGGCGAGTCCTTCGCGGTGGAGGGCGGCCGCGACGGCACGCTGACGATCGACGAGGTCAGCGACGACGTCATCGTGGGCTCGTTCGACGTCACCTACGTCGAGGGCTCGGCTTCGGGCACGTTCGAGACGGCTTATTGCCGTAACCTACGGCCCTGAGCTCACGGATCGCCGCTGTCCGCCGGGCCGGTGTCGACCGGCGGTCCAGCCGGCGGACCATACAGCAGGCTGACCGCGCCACACGTGGTGCAGTCGCCCGGGAACAGCTCCTGGCCGTCCTCGTCGACGACCCGGACGCCGTACACGCCGTTCGGTTGGTACGGAGGCTCGAACGAGGCACGACCGGCGCCGCACGACGGCGACAACGCGGCGGGCGCGGCGCCGCCGATCACCACCGACAGGCCGTCGACGAGGCCGCAGCCGCGCAGCTCGACGACGTCGTCGGTGCCGATCGAGCCGTCTCCGTCTTCGTCGACGACGCCGTCGATCCACACCCCCTGCGGGCATGCCTCATAGACGAAGCCGCCGGGGACCTCCCGCGTCGCGCCGCCGACGGTCACCGCCACCGAGGCTTCACCCGCGTCACCGGGCGGCGTCAGCCCGCCGACCCGCACCCCACGGTCCAGCGTGAACGGCTCCACCAGCGCAGCGCCGCCGACCAGGACCTCCGCCCCGTCGAGATCAGGGCCCGCGATCTCGACCGGCGTGCAGCCGTCGACCCAGCCGGACGGAGGCAGGATCACGAGCTCGTCGCCACCCGGGCGGGCGCAGCCGGCGCTCACGATCACCGCGAGGGACAGGGCTCGCATCATGCGCCTCCTCCGTGCGCCCGGAACACCCACAGCGCGCCCTCGCCGTAGTGCCGGACGCGATCGAGCGCCAGGGGCCCCACGCTCGTGGGCGCGGTCGCCGTCACCGACGCCTCGTACACCAGGGTCGTTCGCGCGAGCGGCGCCAGCACCGCCAGGAGGGGCTCGGGCACCTCCGCGTACGGCGGATCGCAGAAGACGACGTCGAATGGGTCCATTCCCGGAGCGACCGCGAACACGTCGCCCCGCACGATCGTGACGCGCGCGCCCAACGCCGCCACGTTCGCGCCGAGCGCGCGCAGCGCCGCTGGAGCGCGCTCCACCAGGGTGACCTCGGCGCCGCGCGACCACGCCTCCAAGCCGACCGCGCCGGTACCTGCGCACGCGTCCAGGAAGCGCGCCCCCGTCAGGTCCTGCCCGACGATCGAGAAGATCGCCTCGCGCGTGCGCGCCGACGTCGGACGTGTGCCGGATGGCACACCCGCGGGCAACGCGCGCCCCCTCGCGCTGCCGCCCGTGACTCGAACCGCCCCCACCGCGCCCTCCCGTTGCCGTCGCCGATAAGTCGAATCGGCCAACCGATCGAGCGCAGGCTACCGCAGGTTCGACCAACGCTCCGGCGGCGCACGTAGCCCTCGTTCACCCGCGCCCTGGGCGCTCGGCGCGCCCGGTGCCGCAAACGATTGCGCCCTTCTTGTAGTGCGTGGGCACACACACTACATGCCGGCCCCACGCCCGTCCGACCCTCGTTCTCGTCGTTGGTGAACCCAAGCGACCCGGTCGGCGGCAGGTGCGGAGGACTCGTGAACATGCCACGTCCGACGACAGGTTCAGCGCCGCCGCTCCGGGTCGCGTTCGCCGCGTTCGTCGCCTTCGTGCTCGCGGCAACGCCGATGATCGTCGCCGGGTGCAACGAAGCTGAAGCTACGAACGACACCCCCGAGACGTTCCCGATGGAGCCGCACTACCTCTGGCCGACCGTGATGCCGGACGAGGGGCAGATCGCGGCGGGCGCGTTCACCGGTGAGGCGTTGCCGCAGCCGATCGGCTTCCCGCACTACACCCACGTCACCACGCTCAACATGGACTGCCAGTACTGCCACTTCGTGGCGCGGAAGTCCATCCACGCCGGCGTGCCGCCCACCGAGACGTGCATGGGCTGCCACAAGTACGTGAAGAAGGACGCCCCCGAGATCACGAAGCTCGCGGCGTTGTGGGAGAGCGGCGAGCCCACCGCGTGGAACAAGGTGCACGACCTGCCCGATCACGTCGTGTTCAACCACGGCCGCCACGTAAAAGCCGGCGTCAACTGCACCGAATGCCACGGTCAGATGGGCCTCCAGGGCCAGCCGCAGCCGGCGCCGGGAACGGCCGAGGGCGAGGCGCCCGTGATGGTGGTCAACGCGGTCAACATCCGCGAGACCACGCTCCAGATGGGGTGGTGCTTGCAGTGCCACGCGACCCATCCTTCCATTGACACGAACTATGGCGAGAAGTCCGACCAGCGGCGCGCAGAGCTGAAGGACTGTTGGACCTGCCACAAGTGAACGCGGAGTGACGCACACCATGGGCATCTTCCGTCGAGCGCCCCGCGACAGCTCGCCCTCCGAAGCCGCGGAACCCAAGACCTCACTGAGCCGGCGTCACTTCGTCGCTGCGCTCGGCTTGGGCACCAGCGCCTCGGCGCTGTCCGCCTGCGGCTGGGACGACAACCGGTACTACACGCCGATCGAGCAGATCCTGCCGTACGTCGTGCATCCGGACCAGATCGTCCCGGGCACGCCCACGTTCTACGCTACGACCATCGGCACGGGCCGGGGCGCGTGGCCGGTCAACGCGCGCACCCGTGAGGGTCGGGTCGTGAACGTGGTGGCCAACCCGCAGGCCCCGTTCGCGCGCGCGGTCCCGAAGGAAGCGTTGTTGGCGCTCCAGCGGCACTACTCGCCTGACCGCCTGAAGGGGCCGAAGGTGCGCGACGGCGGCACGTGGTCCGACGTCACGTGGGAAGCCGGGCTCGAGAAGCTCACGGCGGCTGTGAAGAAGGCTCGGCAGGCGGGCAAGACCGTCGCTTACCTCGGCCCGAGCCGCACGGGCGCCCTGCTCGAGCTGCTCGACGACTACACCGACGGCAACGCGGTGTTCTGGGAGTCCGACGGCCGCGACGGCGAGGCCGCCGCGAGCGAGCGGATGTTCGGGCGGCGCTTCTTGCCCGCGTACGATCTGGCGAAAGCCAAGTACATCCTCTCGTTCGGCGCTGAGTTCCTCTCGAGCTGGGGCGGCGAGCTGTCCAAGATCCAGTACGCGAGCGCGCGCAACCCGAACGTCGACCACTCGATCGTTCGGTACGCCCTCGTTTCGCCGATCATGGGGCAGACGGGCGCCAACGCCGACGACTGGTACAAGGCCGCCCCCGGCTCCGAGGTCGAGGTCGCCCTCGCGGTCGGCGCGCTCGTCGCGCGCAAGACGTCCTACAACGGCCCGGCCCTCGGTGTGTTCGCCGGTGCCGACACCGCCAAGGCAGCGGCCCGCGCCGGGATCGACGCCAACGCGATCGAGGAGATGGCGTCGCGCATCGCGGAGAACAAGGGCGCGAGCGTGGTCCTGCCCGGTGGCGTCACCGGCGGCGCCGCCAGCACCGAGCTCGCGCTCGTGTGCTACGCGATCAACCTCGCCGCCAACAACGACGGCCGCACGTTCGGTGACGGGCCGGTGTTCGAGGGCCCGGTGCACGGCGCGGCAGACGTCGGCAAGCTGCTCGCGGCGGCGAAGGCCGGTTCGATCGGCGTGCTGCTGCTCGACGACGTCAACCCGGTGTTCGAGCTGCCCCTCGACGCCAGCGTCGCAGAGAGCTTGTCCAAGGTGGAGCTCATCGTTGGCTTGTCCAGCCACCCGGACGAGTCGAACGCCAACGCCCACCTGCTGCTCCCGACGTCCGACGCGTTCGAGGACTGGGGCGACGAGGAGCCAGTCAAGGGCCTGCACCTCGTGCGCCAGCCGTCGATGACCCCGCTGTACGACAGCCGCTCACTGGGCGACGTCCTGCTCGTGACGGGGCGCGCCGCCGAGATGAAGAGCCGGCGCCAACCAGCGGCGGCCGAGAGCGAGCCTGCGGCGGAGGCGAACGCCGGCAAGGCAGGGAAGGCCGGCAAGGCCGACGTCGTCGCGTCCGTCGAGGCCGAGCCCGCAGCAGCGGACCCATCGGGCGGCCTCGGCTTCGGCCCGACCACTTGGCGCGACTACGTGCAGGCTCGGTGGCAGCGCGACGTCCTCGGAGCGGACAACTTCGCCACGCGCTGGAACGAGGCGCTCGGTCGCGGCCTGCACGACGCGCGCCCCCGCTTGTCGGCGCCCGGCACCGTGATGGGCCCCGCCGTCACCGCGCCCGCTGACGCGGGCGGGTCCCTGAAGCTCGTCGTGTTCCTGCACCCGATCCGCGGCGCGGGCAAGTTCTCCAACGAGCCGTGGAGCCAAGAGGTCGCCGACCCGATGACCGGCGGCGTGTGGGACTCCTGGGTCGAGGTGTCGCCCGGGACCGCAGCGTCGCTCGGGATCGAGAATGAGGCGCTCGTCGAGCTGTCGACCGACGCCGGGACCGTTCAGACCGGCGTGGTCATCCACCGGGGCATCGCGGACGGCGTCGTCGCCCTCGCGCTCGGTAACGGCCACGAGGCGGGCGGGCGGTACGCCGCTGGCGTCGGCGTCAACGCGACCCGCCTGCTGAAGCTCGCGACCGACAGCGGCGGCGCGATGGTCTGGCAAGGCGGCGCGGCCCAGCTCAAGGCAGTCGGCGCCAGCGCCGAGCTCGTCCGCACGTTCCGGCACGAGCACGACCAAGGCAAGCACCACGTGCGCAGCGCGCCCGCCGAGGAGCTCGCCAAGGTGGGCGACGCGCCGTCGGCGCACCCCGGCGACATGACCGGTATCCACCACCCGCCGCGGGATCCACGGCTGGTCGCCGCCGGAAGCCTCGAGTTCTACGACCTGCCCGAGCACCCCCAGTACCGCTTCGGCATGGCCGTCGACACGAACGCGTGCACGGGCTGCGGCGCGTGCGCGATCGCCTGCTACGCCGAGAACAACCTCGCGGTCGTCGGGAAGGCCCTGATCAAGAAGGGCCGCGAGATGAACTGGATCCGGGTCAACCGGTACTGGGACACCGAGGCCGACCGCGTCACGTTCATGCCGGTCATGTGCCAACAGTGTGGGCACGCGCCGTGTGAGAGCGTCTGCCCCGTACTCGCGACGTACCACACGATCGACGGCCTCAACGCGATGGTCTACAACCGCTGCGTCGGCACACGGTACTGCGCGAACAACTGCCCGTACGTCGCCCGACGGTTCAACTTCCACACCTACCGGTGGCCCGAGCCGTTCAACCTGCAGCTCAACCCCGACGTCGGCGTTCGGTCGGCGGGCGTGATGGAGAAGTGCACCTTCTGCGTGCAGCGCATCCGCGAGACGAAGTCGGCGTACCGGGACCAGAGCTTCACGGACACCATGCCCGACGACGCGCTCCGGCAGCTCCCGGCGTGCGCCGACGCGTGCCCGTCGCAGGCGATCACCTTCGGCAACCTCGTCGACCCGCGCTCGGGCCCGACCGAGGCCCGCCGGTCGGGGCGCTCGTACGAGATGCTGGGCGACCTCAACACGTTCCCTGCGGTGAACTACCTGGCGAAGGCCAACTTCCACGCGACGGGTGGTCACCACGGCGGACACGCCGACGCAGGCCATGGCGACGCGGGCGCGCACGGCGACGCGGGCGCGCACGGCGACGCTGGCGGACACGGCGACGCGGGCGAGCACGAAGGCAAGGCCAAAGCTGGGAAAGCGAAGGCCGATCACTGATCACGAGCGGGTCGATGGCCCGCTCTCAACCGCTTCAGACCTCTGAACAGACCCGATACGGAGACCGACCGTGGAAGCCGTTCGTCCCAACGTTGGATACGGAACCGCGAACCGGGACATCATCTCGGTCCTGCATCGCGCTCCGGTTGCTTACCTTGTCGCGATCGCGTGCGCGCTCGTCCTCATGTCGTTCGGCGGGTACGCTTGGTACCAGCAGCTCACCTGGGGCATGGGCAAAGCAGGCACGAACAACGCCACCTTCTGGGGGACGTACATCGTTACGTTCGTCTTCTGGATCGGTATCGGTCACGCCGGCACGCTCATCAGCGCGATCCTCTTCCTGGTGCGGTCGCGTTGGCGGACGGGCGTGTACCGGGCGTCGGAAGCGATGACCGTGTTCGCGGTCATGACCGCCGGGTTGTTCCCGGTGCTCCACCTCGGCCGTGCGTGGCAGGTCTACTACTTCTTCCCGTACCCGAACCAACGCGAGCTGTGGGTCAACTTCAAGTCCCCGCTGATGTGGGACGTGTTCGCGATCAGCACGTACTTCACCGTCTCGGTCGTGTTCTTCTACATCGGCATGTTGCCGGACATGGCGGTCGTTCGCGATCACAGCCGCGGCCTGCTTCGGAAGTTCTACGACGTCCTGTGCTTCGGCTGGCGTGGGACCGACCGTCAGTGGCGCCACTTCATGGCAGCGTACGGCTTCTTCGCCGCGCTCGCCGCGCCGCTCGTGCTCTCCGTCCACTCCGTCGTCTCCTGGGACTTCGCGATGGCGAACACGGCGGGCTGGCACTCCACGATCTTCCCGCCCTACTTCGTCGCGGGCGCCATCTTCTCCGGCTGCGCGATGGTCATCACGCTCCTGATGCCGATGACGATGCTGTTCGGCTGGAAGGAGTACGTGAACACCTGGCACTTCGAGAACCTCGCGAAGATGTGCCTGCTCACGAGCGGCATCCTCACGTACGCCTACGGCATGGAGCACTTCATCGCTTGGTACAGCCAGAACCCGCATGAGCAGGAGATCTTCATGTGGCGTATCTTCGGCGACTACGACTGGGCGTTCTTGCTGATGGTGTTCTGCAACTGCGTCGCTCCGCTCGTCTGGTACTTCCCGAAGGCCCGTACGCACTGGCCCACGTTGTTCATCGTGTCGTTGATCATCAACGTCGGCATGTGGATGGAGCGCTTCAACATCGTCGTGAGCTCGACGGCGCACAGCTTCGATCCCGCGATGTGGCGCTACTACTGGCCGAGCGGCACCGAATGGGGCGTCTTGGCCGGATCGGTTGGTTGGTTCTGTTTCTGGTTCCTTCTCTTCGCTCGAGTCATGCCGTCGATCGCCATCTCCGAGGTCAAGGAGATGGTGGCGCCGCCGGTCAAGGGCTCGTTGGGGGCCAAGTGAGCGCGTCCCTCCCCGCGGAGACCCTCCGCATCAAGGCCGTCTACGGCCACCTCGACTGTCTTCTGACCGCGATCGAGCGGCTCAAGCACAGCGGGTTCCAGGGCTTCCAGGTCACGTCGCCGCTCCCGCGGCACGAGATCGAAGAGGCGCTCTACGAAGGCCGCCCGTCCCCCGTCCGTTGGTGGACGCTCACTGGCGCGGTGACCGGGATCGTGTCCGGGTTCGGCATCACGTCCCTCACCGCTGCTGCTTGGCCGATGGCCAACCCGGGCGGCAAGCCGGTGGTCTCGTTGCCGACGTTCGCGGTCATCATGTTCGAGTGCACCATCTTGTTCGGTGGGTTGTGCACGTTCATCGGCATGATCGTCCATACGGGCCTTCCGGCGTGGGGCATCGACAAGGCCCTTCAGGATCCCCGCTTCTCGGATGACAAGTTCGGGCTCGTGTTCACCGGGGCGAACCCGGGTGACCGCGAACGAATCGTCGCGATCCTGCAAGCGACCGGTGCGGTCGAGGTCACCACCGGCGACGCCACCGTGTACGAGGTGCCGAATGCGTAGCTCCATCCTCCGCCGACTCGCGTTCGTCGCGGTGGCGTTGACCGCGACGACGGCGGCGTTCGGCTTGCCGTGGGACATCGACATGGCCGATAGCCCCGGCGTCAAGGCGTACGAGCAGAAGATGCGCGCCCCTGCCCCCGGCGCGGTGTCGCAGGCGAACCTGCTCACACCGCAGTCGTTCGTCGCGAACTTCGAGCGGGCGACCCCGGAAGGCCAGGCGCTGACCAGCCCGTACGCGGCCGACGCGGTGAACCTCGCCAAGGGCGCCGAGATGTACCGCATCTACTGCGAGGTCTGCCACGGCGACGGCGTCAAGCTCGGGCCGGTCGCTCAGCCCGGCCGCATGCCCGGCGTCGCCGTGTTGCTCGGCGACAACGGCGTGGTCGGCCGCCGGACCGACGGCCACATCTACCTCACGATTCGCAACGGGAGCGCGCTCATGCCCCGCTACGGCCACACGATGACGGACCGCGAGATGTGGTCGATCGTCGCTTGGCTCCGTCAGCAGCCGGGCGGCGCTCAGCGCGTCGTCGCGCCTCCCACCGAGGTCACCCCATGAGCGGCCATCACTTCGATATGAACGCTTACATCGAACCGATCCGGACCCGTACCGTCCCAGGGTCCGTGCGCGGCGCCGCGTTGGCGGCGGTCGGCGTGGGCGTGCTCGGCTTCGGCTACGGCATGGTCGCGAGCCCGGTGTGGGCGTGGGGCGCCCTGCTCGTCGCGATCGTGTGGACGCTCGGCATGGCGCAAGGCGGCGTCATGTTCTCCGTCGTGTCCACGTTGACCTGGGCGCGGTGGAGTCGGCCGCTCAAGCGCATCGGTGAGGTGTACGCGTTCACCTTCCCGCTCGTCTGGCTGGCCTTGCTCGTGTTCCTGGTCGCG
Source organism: uncultured Pseudomonadota bacterium (assembly GCA_903897935.1). Classification (GTDB taxonomy): domain Bacteria; phylum Myxococcota_A; class UBA796; order UBA796; genus CAIUDO01. The sequence goes on along the minus strand of CAIUDO010000162.1, from coordinate 12,025 downwards.
GGAAACAGCATCTACCCGTGGCACGAAGGCACCGTGATCGAAGGCGGCGCGGTCCCGCTCGCCCCGCACGCCGACGGCGCCTGGGCCACGAAGGAGACCTGGCTCTCGTTGCCGTTCTTCATCACGCGGCAGCTGCTCGGCATCGGCTTCATGATGGGACTGAGCTTCCTGTACGTGCGGTCGTCGCTCCGGCCCGATCTCATCGCGGCGAAGCAGCGCCTCGGCAACGACGCGCCGGCTTGGTGGAGCAGCTTCATCGGTGGCGCCGCGTCGGTGGATGCGGAGGCGGACCGGAGCATGAAGACGCAAGCGACGCTTGGCGTGCTGCTCGCCGTCACCTACGCGATGGTGATGAGCTTCATGGCGTTCGACCTCGTGATGTCGCTGTCGCCGTGGTTCTACACCAACATGTTCGGCGGCTGGATCTTCGCGTCGAGCTTCTGGATCGCCTGCGCGAGCATCGGCATCATCGCCTTGCTCGGGCGCGACTGGCTCGGCCTGCGGGCCCTGGTGAAGCCGAACGTGATGCATGACCTCGGCAAGATCTGCCTCGCGTTCTGCATGTTCTGGGCGTATACCACGTTCGCACAGGTCTTGCCGATCTGGTACGCGAACATGCCGGAAGAGACTGACTTCTTGCTCGTCCGCATGACGCTCCCGCAGTGGTCTTGGCTGGCGCGCACGGTCGCGGTCATGTGCTTCTTGACGCCGTTCACCGTGCTCCTGTCGCGCGGCATCAAGAAGATGAAGTGGCCGTTCGTCGCGTTGCTCTCGCTGATCCTCACCGGCATCTTCCTCGAGCGGACCTTGCTCGTCATGCCGTCGATCTGGTGGGAAGACACGTTCCCGTGGCACCTGTTCCTCGGCGTCAGCGTGCCGGTCTGGCTCGGCGCGATCGGCGCGTTCACCTTCGTAGTGACGACCATCCTGGCGAAGGTGCCTGTCGTCCCGATCACGGACGAGAAGCTGCAGCCCCACCCGTGGGACGTGCACGTGCACGCGCTCGACGGCCACGGGCACGCGTCCGAAGGCGCGCACCACTAAGCGCGACGCAGCTCGTCGACAGCAACAACGCCGCCCTTCGGGGCGGCGTTCGTCGTTTTGGGGCACACGCCTCGCTCCTCGACCTGCCGCGCGGACCGGCCAGAAACAACGAAGCCGCGGGGATTCCCCGCGGCGTCAGCGCCAACTCGTTCGGTTCGGCGCTACTTGGCGATCGCCTGCTGGTCGGTGCGCCAGGGGCGGATCTCCTGGAAGTCCTTGATGTGCCCCCAGATCGCCTTCGCGCCACGCGCGACGTAGTCGAGGTCTTCGGGCGACCGCACGTGCAGGAGCTGCTTCGCGAGGAAGCTCGGGTGCAGGTACAGCTTGTAGAACTGCCCCGCCAACCGAACCACCTCTTCCTGGTCCATGTCCGACAGCACACACGCCGGCTCGGTCATGTCGTAGCGCTCGTACGAGGCCTCATCGAAGCGGATCCACCCCTGCTTCTGGCAGAGATCGAACAGCGGCGTCCCCGGGTAGGGCATGATGACCGTTGCCTGGAGGTGGTGGGCCAACCCCTTGTACATGAGCTCGCGCGCCAGGTTGAGGGTCTCGTAGGCGTCTTCCCGCGTCTCCCACGGGTAGCCGACCATCATCGTGAGATGGAACTGGAGGCCGTTCTCGGCGGCGAGCCGCGCGCCCTCCATGATCTGCTCGCGGGTCAGGCTCTTGTCGAGCACGTCGATCGTGCGCTCGGAAGCGGACTCGATGCCGACGATGAGCTTGCGGAAGCCCGCCTTCCGCATCAACGGCGCGTTCTTGCTGTTGATGTAGTCGAAGCGGAAGTTGCAGTCGAAGACGATGTCTTCGGGCAGTTTCCGGTCGATCATCTCGTTGCACAGCCGGATCAGCCAGTTCCCGGTGGGGAGCGCGCCGGTGTCGTCGAAGATGTTGCGGGCGCCGTGGCGCTTGACCAGGAACTCCATCTCGGCCGCGAGGCGCTCCGGCGAGACCGTGCGGAACTTCGGGTAGGTGACGGTCCACGAGCAGAACGTGCACTTGCCGTACGGGCAGTCCCGGCCGGCCATGGTCCACATGAACGGCAGGCGCTTCTTCCACTTCTCGTAGTAGAGGTGCGCGTTCGTGAGGTCGCGGTCCATCCACGGCAGGTCTTCGAGGCTGCCCTCGGAGTTCGAGAACGGCCCGGTGGTGACGGGCTCGCCGTGCGCGTCGCGGTGCCAGAACCCGGTGCCGAGCTCGGTGCCGAGCTCGATGTGCTCGACGAGGCGCTTGAGCGAGAAGTCGTAGTCGCCGCCGGTCATCGCGTAGTCGACCGACGACGCCCGGATGGTCTCCTCGGGCTTGCCGGTGATGTGATCGCCGTACAGCACCGTCTTGACGCCCGGCACGATCTGCTTGAGGCGGTCAGAGATCGCCCAATGCTGACGAACCACCGGGGTCTTCGTCTCCATCGCGACGAGCTCGGGCTGGAAGTCGCGCACGAGCTTCTCGAACCGGGACCAGTCCTTGTGCTCGGCGATGCAGTCGACCCAACACACGTCGTGGCCGAGGCTCTTGAGGTACGTCGCCGCGGACGCCGGGACGCACGGGTACAGGTAACTGGGCTCGGTGAACCACTGGAATTGGCGGTTCTGGGTCAGCATCGGGCTGCCCTTCTGGCCATCGAGCGGCGGATAGGCGATCATCACGCGCATCGGGAACCCTCCGATAAGTCGGGCACATATTACGGGACGCCAATGTGCCACCAACACTCGTGATGGTCAAAGAGGAACTTACGCTCCGCTGCTATTGGTGGCCTCTGCTACGCCGCGACACGTGCAGCCGCCCCGGGTTTCGTGAGCGGCCGCCCACGAGATACGGGGCTCGCGGAGCGTGGCATGGCCGACCCGAACGAAGCAGCCCCGTTGTTGCAGGGCGCCCTCGTGGCCCTCGGCATGGGCGACGACCCGCACATGCGCGAGACGGGGCGCCGCGTCGCCGAGCTGCTGGCCACGTTCGTGCCCGCGCCAGCGCCGCCGATCGTGTCGTTCGAGGTGGCGGGCGCCGGCCCCGTGATCGCGCGGGACATCCCGTTCGCGTCGTTGTGCGCCCACCACCTCGTCCCGTTCTTCGGCACGATCGACGTCGCTTATGCACCGGTCGACCGGGTTGCCGGGCTGTCGGCGATCACGCGCACGGTGCACCACCTCGCGCGCCGGCCCCAACTCCAAGAGGGCCTCGGGCTCGAGATCGCCACCCACCTCGACGACGCGCTCGGGCCGCTCGGGGTCGCGGTGCGCATCCGCGCGCGCCAGATGTGCGTCGAGCTGCGCGACGGTGGCTACGGCGTGGTGTTCGAGACATGGTCGCGTCGCGGGCGCGCCGACGACCTGACGGGGCTGATCGCGCGGGGCTCCACCTGAGAACGCGCCCGCGGGCGCATCGCCGGGAGTGACGAATGGAACAAGACGCTGGCGCGACGCCAACCCACCAGCTTCGCCTCGCGATGCGGGCAGACGAGCGCGGAGAGCCCGAGCGAGCGTTCGCGCTCGCCGAAGACGCCCTGCGCCAGTACGAATCCGTGCGCGACCACGAAGGTGCCGCCGCCGCGCTCCAGTTGATGGCCGGGCTCGCGCTCCAGCGCGGGTCCCCGCACGAAGCGTGCAAGTACCTGGAGCACGCGCTCGGCCTCCGGGAGGCCCATCGCGACGTCGCCGAGCAGCTCTCGTTGCTGCGCGACCTCGTGGCGGCGCGGCTCCAGCTCGGTGACCCGGCGTCGGCGGTCGGCGCGGCGCGAAAGGCGCTCGCGCTGGCCGAAGCCAGCGGGGACCGTGACGCGGCGCTGCAAGCGACCCACCAGCTCGCCCACCTGCTGGTCGACCTGCGCGCCCTCGAGGAAGCCGGCCGCCGCATCGACGACGGCCTCGCCGCCGCGACCGCCCCCGGTGACACCCGCGCGCGCGCGGCGTTGGTGATCCTGCAGAGCCGGGTGCTGCAGGCGCGCGGCGACGTCGACGGGGCGCGCGCCCGCGCCGAGCACGCGCTGGAGCTGGCGGAAGAAGCCAAGTTCCGGCCCGTCATCGCCGACGCGGTGCACCACCTCGCGCGCATCTTGCTCGCGGTCGGTGACATCGGGGCGGCGCGGCGCCGCTTGCTCGAGGCGGTCGACGCGCGTGTGATCCTACGCGACGGGCGCGGAAAGGCGGTCGCCCTGCAGGAGCTCGCCGCGCTCGAGACCGCCCTCGGGGATCACGCCGCGGCGCTGGTCTGCTTGCGCGACGCCGCCGCCGTCTACCTGGACGCGGGCATGCACGGCGCGCGCGTCGACGTGCTCGGCGTCATCGCGTCGCTCGAGGAGCGGTCCGGCAACCTGAGCGCCGCGGTCGACGCTGGCGCCGAGGCGGTCCGCGCCGCGTACCAGGTGGGTCCGGACGCCGCGTTCCGGGCGTTGTTGGGGCACGCCGAGCGCCTCACCGGGCTCGGTGAGCTCGGCGCAGCCGCCGATGCCCTCGGGTCGATCGTCGACCTGCCCGGCGTCGAGCCCGCCCAGCGCGCCACCGGCCTCGCGATGCGCGGGCAGGTCCTGTTCGCGCTCGGGCACGAAGGCCCAGCCGTCGCCGCCTTGGTCGCCGCGCGCGACCTGTTCTTGCCCCTCGACGCCGCTGCTGCCGCTGAAGTAGAGGAGATCCTCGCCGAGCTGAGCCCCACCCCGCACTGAGGCCCTGATGGCCATCGAGCTGTTCCACCACCCGTTCTCCCGCGCCGCGACGGTCGTCTGGATGCTCGAGGAGATCGGCGTCCCCTACACGCTGACCTTCGTCGACTTCGCGTCGATGCAGCACAAGAGCCCCGAGATGGTCGCGCGAAACCCGATGGGCAAGTTGCCGACCCTGGTGGACGACGGCCAGGTCGTCACCGAGACGGCGGCGATCGGCCTGTACCTCGCCGACCGGTACGCGGTCGGACGCCTCGCCCCCACCACGGACGACCCGACGCGCGGCACCTCCCTGCGGTGGTCGTTGTACGCGCCGTCCGTCATCGAGCCAGGGTGCGCCGCGCACGCCGGCAAGTGGGAGGCGCGCGCCGGCGCCGTCGGGTGGGGCACCTACGAGCACATGTTGGGGACGATCACCGCCGCGATCCACGGCGGCGCGTCCGCGGCCGACCCAGGCCCGTGGCTGCTCGGGGCGCGCTTCACCATGGCCGACGTCATCTTCGGGGCGACCGTGCGGTACATGCGGCGCTTCAACATGCTGGACGCCACGCCGGCGATCACCGAGTACATCGAGCGCATCTCGGACCGGCCGGCTGCGCGCGCCGCCGACGCGATCAACGCGCGCATCGTCGCCGAGCGCGGGCTGGGTCGGTAGGCCGCAGGCGGCTAAACCGCCCGGCCGAACTCGATCCCGACCGCGCGCCCGGTCGCGATCAGCTGCGAGTCCGCCGGCACGAACCGCATGCTCGACGTAGCCTCGGCCAGCGGCACTCCCGTGACTACGTCGTGGTGGATGCGGACCATCTCGCCCCACCGCCCCGCCGCGACGAGGTCGACCGCGGCCACGCCGAACCGCGTCGCCAGGAGGCGATCAACCGCGACCGGCGAGCCCCCGCGCTGCAGGTGGCCGAGCACGCACAGGCGCGCCTCGGCGTCGACGTAGCGGGAGACGGCCCGCATCGCGATCTGCCCGGCGCCACCGCCGTCCTTGAGGGCCTGCTTCACCTCGCCGGCGGGCACCGCGCTCCCGTCTGGGCGGGCCGGCAGCGCCCCTTCCGCCACCACCACCAGCGTGAACGGCCGCCCGTTGCGCACCCGGCGCGCGACCTTCTCGGCGACGCGCGCCGGGTCGTACGGGATCTCCGGCAGCAGGATGACGTCTGCGCCGCCGGAGATGCCCGCGACGAGCGCGATGTGCCCGGCGTCGCGCCCCATCACCTCGAGGAACATGACGCGGTCGTGCGACTCAGCCGTGGTGTGCAGCCGGTCGAGCGCGTCGGTCGCGCAGTCGACGGCGGACTGGAACCCGAAGGTGACGTCGGTGGCCGCCAGGTCGTTGTCGATCGTCTTTGGCACACCGACGACCGGGATCCCGCGCTCCTGCATGAGCCGCCACGCGATGCGCATGGTGCCGTCCCCGCCGATCACCACGAGGCCATCGAGCTCTTCCTCGGCGACCGCGCTGGCGAGCTCGCCAGAGCGGTCGATCGGTCCCGCCGGGGTCGACCACGCGAACGGATCTCCGTGGTTGGTGGTGCCGAGCACGGTGCCGCCGCGGTGCAGCAAGCCCTGGCAGCTGCGCGGCGTCATGGCGCGGAGCCGGCGTGGCGACTCGAGCAAGCCGTTGAACGCGTCTTCGACGCCGATGACGTCCCACCCGTACGACACGATGGCGTACTTGACGAACGCACGGATGACGGCGTTGAGCCCTGGGGCGTCGCCGCCCCCAGTGAGGATTCCGACGCGCAAGGCGACACCTCCAGCGGTCGCCCAAGTAGCGCGCCCGGAGCGCCCATCAACGGGCGTCGCTCGTTATGCGTGCCGCGCATTCCGACCAGTCAGTCGGATGGGGTGCCAAAGCGAGCCTCGCTCCGAAGCAGCCGGCGAGGCGGATTGGCGCGTCGCGGGTTCCGCGTTAGCCCGGCCGGCCGGAGGTTCCGTGCCCGCGCTGGTGTTCCTCGATCTCGACGGCACGCTAGTCCGCTCGAACCTCGTCCACGTCGCCCTCCACCACGGCGCCCGCCGCGCCACGTGGGTGGGCCGGGCCGGCCACGTCATGGGGCTCGCCCTCGGCGCGCCTGGGCTCGCCGTGCTGGACCGCGTCAGCCGTTCGGCGTTCCAAGACATCTTGTTTCGGTCGTTCCAGGGCTTGTCCGAAGACCGCCTCCGCTGGCTCGGTGAGCACGCGGTCGAGCACATGTTGATGCCGCGCATGCGTGCCGGGACGCCGGACTTGCTCGACCGCCTCCGCCGCGCCGATCTCGAGCCCGTGCTCGTCACCGGCAACCTCGCGCACGTCGTCGCGCCGTTCGCCAAGGCGCTCGGGATCGCGCGCTGGTACGCCAACGCCCTGGAGATGCACCGCGGGGAAGCGACTGGTCGCCTCGCCCCACCGCTGCGCACCGGCGCCAACAAGGCGGCGATCATCCGCGCCGAATGCGCGGAGCACGGGGTCGACCCGGAAGATTGCCACGCCTACAGCGACAGCTTCGCCGACCTGCCCATGCTGTCGGCGGTGGGCCACCCGTGCGCGGTCCACCCCGACGTGGGGCTGCGCGAAGAAGCCCGGGCCAACCACTGGCCGATCCTCGACCTCGACCGTGAGGCCGAGGCCCACGGCGCGTTCGCGCGCGCCGAAGCGCTGCTCGAAGGGGCATTGTCCAACATGGTGGCAGGATGAAGCGGCATCGTTCGGTGGTCGTGCAAGCGAGCGGCTCGCCCCGCCGGGTCATCCCGTTCGGTGAGCGGTTCCTGCACGAGAAGGTGCCCGTCGGCACACGCGTCGTCTTCCCGAACCCTCCGATGGCGCCGGTCGCCGACCTGCCGGCCACGATCCGGCACGCACTGTGGCACCCCCTTGGGTGTGACCCTCTGCCCGCCAAGCTCCGGCCTGGCATGAAGGTCACCGTAGCGGTCGACGACATCAGCGTCCCGCTGCCGCCGATGGTGCTGCCGGACGTGCGACAGCTCATGCTCGAGGCGTGCTTCGAGCTGTTTGACCGCTACGGCGTCGACGACGTCGAGGTCGTCGTCGCGACGGCGTTCCACCGCCGCATGACCGCCGCCGAGATCCGCCGCATGGTCGGCCGCGCCATGTTCGACCGGTTGTGGCCGGATCGTCTCTACAACCACGACGCCGAGCTCCCCGACGGCATGGTCGTCATCGGGCACACCCGGCACGGTGAGCCGGTCGAGCTCAGCCGTCGGGCGGCCGAGAGCGACCTGATCGTGTACCTGAACATCAACCTCGTCACCATGGACGGCGGCCACAAGTCGGTCGGGGTCGGGCTGACCGGGTACAAAGGCCTGTGCGCCCACCACACACCCGAGGCGATCCGCGGCAGCGACTCGTACTTCGACCCCGAGCGCTCCGCGATGCACCAGTCCGTCCACCGGATCGGGCGCGTGGTCAACGAGAAGCTCGACGTGTTTCACATCGAGACGGTACTCAACACGAACATGTACGGCGCCGGGATCGACTTCCTGGGGCGCCCCGAAGAGACGTGGTCGGACTTCGATCATGGGCGGTTCAAGACCCTGCAGTGGACCCTCGACAAGCTGCCGCCCGCCGGGCGCCGCAGCTTGCTCATGAAGGTCCCCTCCCCATACGGCGTGATCCAGGTGACGGCCGGCGCCACGGAGCCCGTGCACAAGAAGACGCTCGAGCGGTGCTTCGAGCAGCACGCCGTCGCAGTGGAAGACGGCCCGGCCGACATCGTGATCGCGGGCGTCCCGTTCATCTCACCGTACAACGTCAACAGTCAGGCGCTCAACCCGCTGCTCGTCCGGTGCGTCGGCCTCGGGTATCTGTTCAACATGTACCGCGGTCGCCCGCTCGTCCGGAAGGGTGGCGTGTGGATCGTGTGTCATCCGTGCCTGGCCGAGTTCGACCCCGAGCACCACCCGTCCTACATCGACTTCTTCCACGAGCTGCTGCCCGAGACCCGCGACGCCGACCTGCTGCGTGAGCGGCACGAGAAGCGCTACGCGACCAACCCGGCGTGGATCGAGAAGTACCGGTTCGGGCACGCCTACCACGGCGCGCACCCGTTCTACATGTGGTACTGGGCGGAGAACGGGCAGAAGCACGTCGGGCACGTGATCTGCGCCGGGGCCGAGCAGCCGGGCACCTGCGAGCGCCTCGGCTGGCACGCCGCGCGCGATCTCACGCACGCGCTCGAGCTCGCGAAAGAGCTGCTCGGAGACCGCGACCCGTCGATCGCGCTGCTGCACGCGCCGCCGCTGCTCATCTCGGACGTGTCGTGACGACGCCGCCGCTCGACGTCGCGGGCGCCCTCCGGGGGCGCCACCTCGTGCTCACCGGCGCGACCGGCTTCGTCGGCAAGACGGTGCTCGCCTGGCTGCTGTGCCACCACCCGGACATCGGCAAGATCACGTGCGTGATCCGCGGCAAAGCCCGCAAGACGCCCCGCCAGCGCCTCGACGGCTTGTTCGACGGCGACGCGATGGCGATCGTGCGCGAGACGTACGGGGCAGCGCTCCCGGCGTTGTTGGCCGAGAAGCTGGCCGTGGTCGACGGAGACCTCGGGCGGCCGCGGCTCGGCATCTCCGAGGCCGACTTCGCGTCGCTGCAGGGCGCGTCGTTGGTGCTGCACGTCGCGGCGTCGGTCGACTTCACCCCGCCGCTCGACCAGGCGTTGCAGGCCAACGCAGAGGGCGCGCTCGAGGTGCTCGGGCTGGCGCGCGCGCTCGGCGCCCGGCTGGTCCACGTCTCGACCTGCTACGTCGCTGGCCTCACCAGCGGGCTCGTCCGGGAGGAGGTCGACGCCGAGCGCACCCCGAACGGCACGAAGATCGACGCCGAACGCGAGCTCAACACCGCGCGCCGGCTCGTCGAGCGCATCCAAGAAGACAAAGACGACCCGGTCGCCGACAGCGCCCGCCGGCGGCTGCGTCGTGACGGTGAGGCGCGGGCGCGCGCCCTCGGGTGGCCCAACACCTACACGTACACGAAGTCGCTCGGTGAGAAGCTGCTCGTCCGGAACCAGGGCGAGGTCCCGCTGGCGATCGCCCGCCTCGCGATCGTCGAGTCCGCGGTGTCGTTCCCGCTGCGCGGGTGGTCCGAGGGGGGCAACGGCAGCGCGGCGTGCATCCTGCTCGCCCGCCTCGGTCAGCGGTGGAACCCGAGCGTGCCTGACCTGGTGCTCGACCTCGTCCCGGTCGACCACGTGGCCCGCGCGCTCGTGCTCATCGCGGCCGCCGTGCTGCGCGGGCGCCACCAGCTCGTCTACCACGTGGGCACGTCGGACGAGAACCCGCTTCAGATGCGGCGTGTGACGGAGCTCGTCAACGTCGCGCGCCACCGAATGGCCGACGAGCCGGGCCGCACCGCCCTCGAGAAGGCGTGGCTCCGGTTCGGCGACTCGGTCCCGGGCCAGCGCGCGCTCTACGACCGCACCAGCGCCCCCGCCATCCAGAAGCTGGCGAGCAAGGTCTCCGGGTTGCTCGACGGCGCGCCGATCCCCGAGGGTCCGCTCGCCCGGTTCACGCGCCGCGCGCGCGCGATCGCCGAGGCGGTCGACCGCACCGCGAAGGGCGTCGACGGCATCTACGACGTCTACGGCCCGTTCATCCACGACGTCGACGTGGTGTACCGCACCGCCGGCCTGCGCGCGGCGTCGGCGATGTTGGGGCCGGACGAGCAGGTCTACCGGTGGAACCCGGGCGCGATCGACTGGTACCCGTACTTCCAGGACGTGCACCTGCCCGGCCTGGACACCTGGATCTTCCCGGAGATGCTCCGCAAGCTCAAGGTGGGCATCACGCCGGACGTGCCGTCGCCGATGCCGATCCAAGGCGACGCGCTCGACCTGCTCGAGCGCACGCTGGTCCAGCACCCGCTGCGGCCCGCGGTCGGCCGGGTGCAGCGCGACCTCGTCACCACGTGGACGTGGGCCGAGCTGGTCGACCGCGCGCGGCGTGGCGCGCAGATCCTCGCCGAGCGCGGGGTCGCGCCCGGCGACCGCGTGTTGCTGCAGATCGACCGCAGCCCGGCGTGGCCCCTGGCCTGGTTCGCCGTCCAGTACGCCGGCGCGGTGGCGGTCCCGGTGGATCCGGCGCTGTCCGCGGAGGTCGTCGATCGGTTGGCGGCGCGGGCCAACGTGCGCGCGCGGGTGCTGTCCCGCCGGTTGGTCGACGATCCCGACGCCGCCGGGGTGATCACCGCCGAGCGCCTCGAGGCGGCGACCAGCGCCCACGACCCGTCGCGGCCCGAGCCAGCCGCGTTCCCCCGCGATCCCAAGCGGCCTGCCTCCATCCTGTTCACGAGCGGCACCACCGGGGACCCGCGCGGCGTCGTGCTCACGCACGCCAACCTGATGGCGGTGCTGCGCGGCGTGCGCGGCGTGTACGACCTCACCGCCGACGACCGCTTCCTCTCGTTGCTGCCGCTGCACCACGCGTTCGAGTTCAGCGCGGGGTTCCTCTACCCGCTCTCCCTCGGCGCTTCGGTGATCTACCCCGCCAAGGTGTCGGCGGAGGACCTGCCGGAGCTGCTCCAGGTCGTGCAGCCGACCGCGCTCGTCGCGGTGCCGGCGCTGTGGACGTCCCTGCGGCGGGCCGTGCGCGGCAACATCGACGCGTTGCCCGCCCCGGTCGCGGCGACCCTCGACGCGCTGGCGTCCTGGCACGGCACCGTCCGCGCGACGACGGGGGTCAACGTCGGTCCGCTGCTGTTCGCGCCGGTGCACCGGCGGCTCGGCTCGCTGCGTCACCTCGTGAGCGGCGGCGCCGCGCTCCCAGAGTCGGTGCGCCGAGACTTCTATGCGTGGGGCTTCGACCTCACGTCCGGCTACGGCCTCACCGAAGCGGGCCCGGTGTTGACCGTGGCCGCCCCCGGCGACGACCGGGCCGCGTCGGTGGGCGCCCCAATCGCTGGGGTCGAGGTCAAGATCGTCGACCCAGGGCCCGACGGCATCGGGGAGGTCGTCGCGCGCGGGCCGAACGTCATGGAGGGCTACCTCGACGATCCGGCGGGCACCGCGTCCGCGATCAAGCGCGGCTGGCTGCACACCGGCGACCTCGGGCGCATGGAAGACGGCCAGCTCCTGCTCGCCGGCCGCGCCAAGGAGGTCATCGTCTCGTCGTCCGGTGAGAACGTGTACCCCGATGAGCTCGAGGAGCTGCTCCTGCACCGCATCGGCGGCGAGCTCGCCGAGGTCGCCGCGGTCGCGCTGGCCGACGACGCCGGGGGCGAGCGCTTGGTGGTCGTCGCAGTGCCCGGTGACGCCGCGATCGTAGGCGACGCACCCGCGGAGAAGAAGCTGCGCGCCGCGATCGTGAAGGTGGCGGCCGAGCGCGGCGGGG